>DAIQQK010000051.1:0-20704 GCA_036786835.1 Acidimicrobiales bacterium
CGCTCTGATGTGCTGGTCGTGACCAACCCCAACAATCCCGATGGTCGCATCCTGCCGCCGGCACGGTTGCTTGCGCTCGCGGCGGAATTGCTGGCGCGGAACGGCTGGCTGTTGCTCGACGAGGCCTTCGCCGGTCGGGAGCTGGACGAGAGCCGTCGCCCCACCCGTGTATGCGCCCGAGTTGCCCGCCGCTTTGACGAGATCGATCGATACGATCGCGTTGCTCGCCGTCGCGAGATAGGTGCTCGTCAACGCTCCCGGCTGCGCTGGAGCTCCGGCACCGTGAGCCTTCGGAAGATTCGGGTTCTCCGACGGCCCCCCGCCGCTCACGGCCTGATCGATGCCGTAAGCGGCACCACCCGCCACGATCAGCGCCGCCGCGAAGATCCCGAGACGCTTGGCCGTCCGGCCGCGCGCGTTCGGTTCACCTGACGGCGCCTTCCTTCCCGCGTCGGCACTGTCGGGCTTCGCAGGATTGGCGGAACTGGCGGTCGAGGTGGAGGTCGTCGGCATCGCCTACCCAAGGATACCCAGCCTCAGACGCTCGAACCAGGCGGCCTGCGCTCCACAGAAAAGCAGAGGGGCCCCGAAGGGCCCCTCTGCCTACTGCACTACTTGTGATGGGCTGCCTCAGGAAGGCGTCCCGCTCACGTTCAGGTCGTTTATGACCGTGTTCTCCAAGCTCTGGCTGATGGCGAACGTGCCGCCGATGAACCAGAGGTTGTTGATCGTGGCCAGACCTCCCGAGTTCACGTCGGGTGTGAACGTGTCGTAGGACTTCTGCCCGATGTTCTGCAGGAAGTTCCCGAGGTAGTTCGTGCCACCTGGGCTGTGGGTGTTGTTCGAGTCCCACGTCTCCAGGATCGGGATGCTGCCGGCAGGCAGGAAGATGCTGTTGTCAGAGATGCCGGCGGCGGTGAAGCCGTCGGTGTAGTAGTCACCTCTCACCACGATGGCGAAGCTCTGTCCCGGTCCTGCAGCCAGCGGGCCAGGTGCCGGGTCGAAGTCCAACCCGGTCGGCTGACCAGAGGCGTTCAGCGAGGACAGCTCGAAGTTCGCCGTCTGGACAGAAGTGTCGGTGTAGTCGATACCACCGACTCTGACCCACGACATGCCGAGCGCAGCCTCCGCGGCACCGACGGCGTCCGTCAGGGCCAGCGGTCCACCGAGGTCGATGACCTGGCGGCAGGCGTCGTTGATGAGCCCTGTCTGGGCATCGATCGACAACGCTGTCGGCCCGGTCTCGAACACCGGTATCGAACCGCCTTCTGCGGCCAACGCCGAACCCGGAGCACCCATGTCGCCACCGAAGGCACCGTTGGAAGCGGCGGCGCCGATCGCCGTGGCGTCCTGGAACTCGCTGTCGTTCACGACGACGCAGGTCGCGACGGGCGTGTCAGGAGCCGAGGCGGTGCCGGAGCCGTTGGACCCGGTGGTGTCGTTGAACCCACCTGCGTAGGCACCCGGGATCTCAGCAGTACCCACGCCGACTGGGCCGAAGAAGGTCCCGGCCATCTCGGCCGTTCCGTCTGCGGTGCCGTCAGCGCCTGCGATCACGTGGACCGTCAGGAACTGGGTGGTGCCGTTCGTCGGGTTCAGGTGCTGCGAGCCGTCGCAGTTGAACACCGGCGTCGACTGCAGCTGGGTGATGAAGGCCTGCGGGAACGCAAGCACACCTCCCAGGACATAGACGTCGGTAGCACCGATTATCCGAAGCGCCGAGAGCATCGCCGTGAGCCCGCCGAGCGGGTCACTGGGTCGTGCTACGAGCGTCCCGGTGCCTCCGAGCCTGGCCGGTACCGATGGTCCAGTGGTGACCACACCGTAAGCAGCGCCCGGCCTCGGCAGGATTCCGTCGAGGTAGGAAGCGGCCTCTGCGTCGTTGAAGGTCAGGTCGCCCACGGCCGCCACCGCAACCTGCGGGGTGACGGTGCCGGGGGTGTCGTGGCCGGTCGAGCAGCCGAGGTTCTCGACCTCTTGTGCTGCGGTGTCGGCGTCGGACTGACCGAAGGTGCGCCCGGCGACGAACGCCAGGGTGACCGGGTTGCTCGTGGACGGCACGGCGTTGCCGAGCGTGCAGCTCGCGTTGCTGGCGCCGGTCACGATGTTGGCAGTGACCGCCAGCGGCGCCTGTGGCACGTTGATCGACAGGCCGCTCAAGGTAACCGTGCCAGGCGTACCGCTAGAAGCAGTAGTCACCTGACCCTCGAGCACCGTCGGGCCGGCCTGGCCTCCGGGGGTGAACAGCGTGAGCGTCGGGCTCACAGCTATGCCTCCACCGGTTGCCGTTGCCGTCGGCGAAGCGGAGTTGTTCCACTCCACGATGCCTGCGATGGGCTGGTTGAGCGTCACGCAGAAGTACCCGGTGGTGCCGCCGCCAAGGGAGCCGGCGGTGGCCTCGTGGAGCACGATCGGGCTGATCGCGTTGTTCACCGACTCACCACAGAGGCTGTTGAAGCACGTGGCGAAGTTGTACTGGAGCGTCGTGGCCGGGCTGTTCGCCGTGACCGTCACCAAGCCGAAGGTGATGTTGGCGTCGGACGGACCGCCGACCGGGACCCCGGCGCCAAACGGATTACCCGTGGTCGGTGCCCAGCAGAAGACGGAGACGGTCACAGCTGCCCCTGGCCCGGCGGTCGCCGCGACGACGAGGGTCGTCGTGGTGGCGTTCGCCAGAGCCGGCACGACCGGTATTCCGACCCGGAGCCTCGTACCCGCTGGGATGGTGTTCGGGACAGGCATCTGGATCGTGCAGGTAGCCGGGGTGGTCGCGTCGGAGACGTTGGCACCGACGGCCTCCGAGAACTGGGCGACCTGGGCGACGACAGGCTGGGCCCCGCCAGCACAGGGGGCGGAAGCCACGAAGTAGTCGACGCCCGGTGAGCTACCCACGATGATGCTGTCACCCGCGAGAGTTGCGTGTGCGCACGCCGTGGCAACCGATGTCACCGTGGTGCCGGTCGTGATCACGGCGGTAAGTGCACCGCCCCAGTTGACGATGGCGGCACCGGTCAGCGCCGAGCCGTTGGTCGTGGCCCCGAGGTTGGATCCACCAGCGACGCCGTTGGCCAAGGTGCCGGCCATCAGGTCGTCGTTCGCGATGCCAGCCGGAGTGCCTGCAGGCGTCGCCGAACAAATGCCGGCGGCGGTGCAGGCCAGGGCGGTGTTGCGGTTGCTGTTACCGAACAGCGGCTGCGCGTTCGGCGTGGTGCCGTAGGCGACATCGATCGGGCCGAGGTTCGTGCCCGATTGGATGAGGCTGGCAGGCGCTGCCGTGTAGCAGTCGGTGGCTCCAACTGCCGCGTAGCAGGAAGCGGTCGACGCGGCGTACTTGTAGAAGTCCGCGCTAGCCGTGAGGCTCGGGCCCGAGGTGGCGCCGGAGCCGATGAGGATGATGTCGATGGCGGCGCCGCTCGGGTACTGACCGAACCCGAGCGTTCCGCTGTTGGTGAAGGTGATGACGAGTTGGTTGTTCACTCCGGAGAAGGTGCCGCAGCTAGATCCCGGAGCGATCCCAACCGATGTGGTGACCGTCGGCGTAGTGGTGGTCGTGCCGTTCTGGGTCACCTGCACGATGGCAGTGGGCGCAGAGGCGAACCCGACCGTGTCGGGGAAGCCTGCCGTCTCACAGTTCGTGCCGTCGTTGCGCGCGATGTCGACGTAGATCTTGTCGCCGGTGTTCCACGAGGTGTTCGCTCCGGAGAGCTGCACCTCCCATGGACCGCCGGAGGTGGTCGTGCCGGTGCCGACGTTAGGAGTCGAGTCGGCGAAGACCGAGACGAGCGGCTTGCCAACTGCCGCGTTCGATGCGGCAACGCCAGTAGCGAACGTCACGCCAGCCGGGTTGTTCAGCGTGCCGGTGACGGTGTCGGAGATCGTCACGAGGCCCGGTGCCGAGGCCGCAGTCGTGTATCCGATGTTGGTCAGCACGATCGTCTCAGGCTGCGGGACGTTCGCCTGACCCGGCGTGCCGGTCAGCGTGAGCGTTTCTGTGTTCGTGCCGGCGCCGGTAATGGTGCAGGCGGTCACGCTCAGGCAGAGCGAGTTGTCCCCGACAGGAGGCGTAGGTGTGGTGCCAAGCGACGGGTTGTGGTCGAACGTGACCGTGGCGCCACCGGACGCGTCCTTGACAGTGATGAGGACGGTGTCGCCCGTTGCCCACGTGGTCCCTGCCGCGAACGTCAGCGTCAGGTTGCCCGCAGGCTGGTCGATGCCCGTGGCGTTGATGCCGGGAACGCTCGCCGCGGTGATCGCAGAGCCTGGTGCCAGGCCCGCAGCGGCGAACGCCGCTGTGCTCAAGCCGAGCACGGAGAGGCCGGTGAGGGAGAGCGCCACTGCTGCGGCGGATACACCCAGTCGGCGGAATCTGGTCAGTCGGTGTTTCACTAGCCCCTCCTTGGGCTCGAAAATTCCATGCGCCCCGAGCCGGGACGCACAGCACGCTACATGAGTGACAACTGTGGTTCCAGGATTTCTGTGACAGGGATTCGCACGGATTTCGCCCCGAAAGCAGAGCACGTCTGGACGCGCGCAGTCCGCCACGGATCGTAAGGAATGTGAATCCATCAGCAGACGGACCAACGTGAGATCGAACCCACCGCCAGAAGCGGAACAGCTGGCGGCTCTCGACTCACGCCGATCCGCCGTCCCGGAACCGTCGGTCAGGCTCTGACTGAACAGACTCTCGTCGCCAAATGAACCGTTAGGAAAGTGTTCTGAAGCTTCCAACCGCGAGGGGTATGGAGTACGGTGACGACGAAGCCAACTGACACTAAGGACCAAATACCCGTGCAGTGGGCACGGATCTGGTGTTAGGGTCATCGCGACCGTGGGCGTTCCGGTCGCCGCCGGGTTTCGTTCCCGGCCCATAGACGAGGAGACGGCTCCGCAAGATGGCTGTTCAGCCAGAAACCCTTGACGCCTACGACGATCGAAGCTTGGTCGCCGCGTTCCAGGCCGGGGAAGAAGACGCTTTCTCCCGCATCGTGGGCACCCACTACCACTCCCTTCTGGCAGAGGCCCGCCGCAGGTTGCAGTCGTCGGGCGAGGCCGAGGACGCCGTGCAGGAGACACTGCTACGGGCGTACCTGGCGCTAGACCGCTTCGGAGGAGAATTCCGGCTTCGTGCCTGGCTCAGCCGGATTCTGGCCAACGCCTGCACCGACGCCAAGGTGCGCAGGTCGGGCGAGCTCCGTCTCTACGACCGCCTGGCCCATCGCCGTGACGTGGGACCGGCCGCCGACGAGGAGATCGGTGACGACGAGTTGCGTCGCAAGATCAACGAGGCCGTTGCGGCCCTCCCCGACTCCTACCGGGTGGCGTTCGTGCTCCGGGAGATCGAGGAGCGCTCGTACGCAGAGGTCGCCGAGGAGATGTCGGTCACCGAGCCGAACGCCAGAGCTCGAGTGCACAGGGCCCGCAGCTCGCTGGCGCGGTCCCTTCGGGACGGCGGCGCCGCCCTCGCAGGCTTCGCGCTCCCGTTGCGTGCGTTCTCGGCGAAGTGGTTCACGAAGGGGAACCGAGCCGGTGGACAGGTCAAGGGCATGGTCGGGCCACGTGCGGCGAACTCCGCTTCGGCCGCCGCCAGGCAGACCGGACGCCACTCGACCCTCGTGGATCTCCCCTGGCTCTCCCAGAGCGCGGTGGCGCCCGCCGCGCAAGCGCCGATCTCCCCTCTGACCTCGGTTTCCCAGGTCATCGCGCAGGTGGTGGCCAGCCCGGTCTCGCAGACCCTCATCGCTGCCGCCCCGGATGCCGCCCGAGCCTCAGTCCCGATTGCAGGCACGTTCGCCACGCTGGCCGTTGCCGGGGCCGCCATGATCAGCTCGGGGGGCGGTCTGGCGCCGCCACCCGCTGCCATGACCGCCGGCCCTCAGGTGGCTGCCGCCGCGCCGATGGGAACGTCCTCCGGAACCGACGCATCGCCTGCGTCCCCTTCCTCTTTGTTCGGCGGCTTACTGGGCGGCGCCACATCCGGACAGACTTCCTCGACTTCGGGCGCGAGCACTCCGGTTTCGGCTCCGGCCGGAACGCAGGGCTGGACATGGGTCGACGCTGCGAGCGGCACGGGGTCGACGCCCAACCTTTCGCCGGCCGCAGCCCTGGCCTCGGTCACCAACCTCCTGAACTGCGGTATCGCTCAGTGGTTCGGAGGTGCCACCACCCCCTCCCTCCCACCTGCCGAGGCCTTCTTCTCCAGCGACACCTTGAACTCGAGCGGGATCAATCCAGCCTTCGTGGCTGACGGCGGCGGAACCTTCACGAATCCTTCCGGTGCCACCGATCTCCATACGTATTACGGGGCTTGTTCGGGTGGGACTACCGATCCCGGCCTGGGGGTGCAGCTCTCCAACCCCGCCAACCCCGGCCTCGGGGTACTCCAGCTGGCGGGAGCGTTCGTGAGCTCCCAGACGTCGGGTGGACAAACCTTCAACCTCTACCGCGGCACCGGCTACTGGATCGGAGGGGACCCGACCCGGGGCCCGGTCACCTTCGCCGCCCAGGTCGAGGTCGACGACCCTTCGGCGCTCACGTCCCTGCGGGTCGCGTTCTTCGGAGACGACCCGGGCCTGGCGGGAACGACGACCCAGGCGCCTGCTTCCTCCGCGCCAGCCGGACCCGCATCTGACACCTCTTCGTCTGCGTCGGCGGCCACTGCGGCTCCGAGCGGTCCTGCGCCGGCAGCGACCTCCGGGCAGGATGCGTCCGCGAGCACCGACCCGGCTGCTGCTCCCACACAGAGTGGCTCGTCGAACACCTCAACGAACCCCTCCGGCGCATCGGGCTCCGGGGCCGGCTCCGGGCTGACAGGTTCGAGCGCCTCCCAAAGGCACGGGTAAGGCACAGTCGGCGCTTCGCCGGGGCCTGTCTCAGGCGCCCCGGGCTAATTCACTAGTGGCCGTTGCCGTTCGACGACCCGTTGACCGAAGCCCATAGCTGCTCCGGCGTACCGGGGTAGGCGAAGTGGTAACCCTGGGCGAGCTCGCAGCCCATGTCCCGAAGCGCCTGCGCCTGGGCCGGGGTCTCGACCCCCTCGCCCACGACCGACAGACCGAGCGCGTGACCGAGGCCGAGAAGCCCCCGGACGATGGCGGTGCCCCGGGCGTCGTCGGGAGCATCGAGGCTCGAGACGAAACGGCGGTCGATCTTGAGCCCCGTTATCGGGAGGTCCTGGAGCCACGCGAGGTTCGAGTGCCCGGCGCCGAAGTCGTCCAAGTTCACCGAAACCCCTAGCTCTCTGAGCGATTGCAGCACCTTCTCCGTGGCGTGCGCGTCCCTCAGCACCTCCTCGATGATCTCGAGCCCGAGCATGGAGGCGGGGATCTCGTGCTTCTGCATGAGCTCGGCCACGACTTCGGCGAAGTGGACATTGGCGAGCTGGTGCGGAGAGACGTTCACCCACAACCGGAAGGAGTCGGGGATCTCCCGTGACGCCCTGGCGCGAGCGAGCTCGCTGAGAGCCTGCTCCAATGCCCAGCGACCGATCTGGACGATGAGGCCGGACTCCTCTGCAACCGAGAGGAACGAGCCGGGCAGCATCGTGCCGTATCCCTGACGGTGCCAGCGAAGAAGTGCCTCCGCGCCGACCACGTTCCCCGAGACGAGGTCCACGAGAGGCTGGTACGCGAGCACGAGCTCCGCGCCGTCGATGCCGGCTCGTAGTCCACGTTCGACCTCGAAGCGCTCGAGGACGCGGTCGCGCATCGCGTCGTCGAAGAGCTCCCATCGCGCGCCGCCTTCCTCCTTGGCGCGGTACATGGCGGTGTCGGCGTTTCGAAGCAACGTCTCGGAACTCTGGTTCGACACTCCCGGAGAGCTGAGTGCGATGCCGACACTTGCGGTGAGGCGGTGCTCGACGCCTTCGACCTCGGCGGTCTCTGCGAGCTCTTTGAGCAGGTGCTCGGCGATTCGGCACGCAGCAGCAGAGGTCTTCACGTCGGGGCACACGACGACGAACTCGTCGCCTCCGAAGCGCGCGACCGTGTCCGACGAGCGGCGCGCGGCTGCGAGGCGGTCCGCCATCTGGCGCAACAACTGGTCGCCCACGTGGTGACCGAAGAGGTCGTTCACGACCTTGAAGGTGTCGAGGTCGACGAAGAGAACGGCGAGCACGTTGCCCCCGCGGCGCGAGGTGGCGAGTGCCTGGCCGAGCCGGTCGTCCAGGAGCGCGCGGTTGGGAAGGCCGGTGAGCGGGTCGTAGAGAGCCTGATAGGCGTTTAGGCGCTGGAGGCGCTTCACGAGGCTTCTGTTCTCGACGACGAGGCCGCGCCGTGCGAGCGCGTTCTGCGTCGTCTGGAGGAAGGTCTGGGGCGCGACTGGCTTGATCAGGTAAGCGTCGAGCTGGCCGACAGATGCGATCGCGCTGTCGAGCGATGCGTAACCCGTGAGAAGCAGTACCGGCACCTCGGGGTCGTGCTCCTTCAGCGCGGTGGCCAGGTCGATGCCGCTTCCGTCCGGCAGCCGGTAGTCGACCACCACGACCGAGGGGTGGTGCATCGCCTGGAGGTCGAGTGCATCGTCGATGCGTCCGCATCCGAGGGCTCGGATCCCGGATGTGGCGAGCACGTCGATGAGGCTCTGGCGGATCGACTCGTCGTCGTCCACCACGAGCACGAGAGAACCGGCCTCCTCTTGGGGCAAGAGGCTGGGCGGGCTCTCGAGCACTTGCTCGTTGGCGGCTACGGGCATGTCGGGTGCGAGTGTCATGGTTCTTCCTGCTTTCGTGCCGCCGCGCCGACCTCCTCGAGCAAGCGCAGCGGTTCGAAGGGCTTCTTCAAGAAGGCGTCGACCTTGTCGCCGAGCCGCGACCGCTCTGCCGGGTCGAGGCAGTAGGCGGACATGAGCACGACGGGAGGGGGCTCATCGAGCGCATCGAGGACCTCTATTCCGTCGCGGTGCGGCATGCGGACATCGAGCACGACCACCGACACCGGATGCCGTCGCAGGAGGTCGAGGGCTTCCACCCCGTCGTTGGCTTCGATGACGTCGTATCCCTCGCTTCTCAAGATGTCCGCCGCCGAGACACGGACATCTTCCTCGTCGTCGACGACGAGCACTTCTGCCGCGCTCATTTGCCATCCCCCGTTGACTCGGACTCAGTCGACCCTGCGGCCGAAGACGCCGGCTCGCCGCGCCGGTCGTCGCCCGTTCGCCGCTCGCTCTCCGACCTTCGGTTTCCCGAGCTCTCTGCGCCTGCTCCACCCGCTCCATCTGACGCTTCGTTGCCGTCGACCGGCAGGCGGACCGTCACCTTCGCTCCGTGGTCCTTCGCGTTCTCGATCGAGATCTCCCCTCCGTGGGCCTCGACCAGTCGCCGCACGATCGCGAGACCGAGGCCGGTTCCGGTCGACTTGGTGGTGAAGAACGGCTCGAAGAGCCGCTCCGCGTGCTCTGGGTCGATCCCGGATCCCGAGTCCTCGACCACGATCACCGCGCCGGATCCATTGGGCCTTGCCACCACCGACACCGCACCACCGTCGGGCACCGCCTGGTAGGCGTTGGTGACGAGGTTGGTGAGCACCTCCGCCAGCTGGTTGCGGTCGGCCATGACCGTGAGGTTGTTCGCCTCGACCGTGAGATCGACCGTCTCCGGCGGAGGTGTCGCCTGGATCACTTCGTTCACGACGTCGGCCAGATCCACTTGGGCCATCACGGGGTTCCTCGGCCTAACGAACGCGGTGAGATCCTCGGCGAGCGCTGCTGCCTTCGAGGTCTCGCGCTCTGCCATGTCGAGGTGCTTCACCGTGAGCTCCGAGGGCTGGTCACCCATGCCACGGCGCAACAGGAAGATCGAGTTCATCACCGCCGTGAGCGGGTTCCTGAGCTCGTGACCGACGACAGACGCCATCTCCCCGAGTGCCGACAGGCGCTCTCCGCGCACGAGCTTCTCCTGCGCGTCGCGCAGGTCCGTGAGCGACTGCTCGAGGGCCTCGGTGCGCTCGGCGACCAGGTGGTTGGCGTAGCGCTGGCGGCGCACGAGGATCTCGACGGTGAGTGCGAGCACCAGGGCGAGGAAGAGCCCGAGCGCGAGTATCACCCAAGGCGCAGCGTTGGCGAAGCTCCCGGCGAGCGGGCTTCGCGCCTGGCCGACTATGAGCCACTTGTGGGTCCCCACGGCGAACTCGCTGCTGGCCGTGGAGCCCTGCAGCGGGATGCCACGGGTGGTCGCGATGATCAGGCTCCGCGAGTCGGGCTTGGTCGAGCCGTAGAGGGCGAGGCGGAGGAGCTCGAAGGGCCCCTTGTTCTGGGTCAGGGTCCGCGCCGCGCTGTAGGGGTCGATGCTGAAGGAGAAGTAGATGACCTCGTTCGAACCACTCGAGACCCGGCTGGCGAACCCGATCGTCCTCAGGTCGCCGTCCGCGTCCTTGGCAATGGGCGCCGGTACATACGGGTTGGAGATCGAGCCCGCAGCCGACTTCGCCGACAGCGCCTCGGACAGAGTCGGGGTGAGCTCGGCGCTAGCGGCCCCGCCCACGCTCGGGCCAGGTCCGCCTGCGGCGATGGCCTCGAACCCGAGGGGGGTCGCCTGGAACACGTCCACAGTGAATTTCGCGCCGGATGTACCGGAAGCGATTCCCGAGACGATCGCCTGTAGGGACCTAGGGCTGAACTGCGCTGCCGGGCCCACCAGGCCGGTGATCTCGGAGACGATGCCGCCGAACTCGCTCGAACCGATCAGCGCCGCTTGCGCGGTTTGGTCGCGAAGCAGCCTCTGGTTCTGCTGGGTGGCGTTGTTCTTCGTGAGGAAGAAGCCGGCGATCGCGAGCGCAACCACGACGGCTACCACCAGGACGGACAAAGGCGAAGCGCGCAGCACCTTCGCCGTCATCCGCACCTCCCCCAACCCCCACGCCGCCCAAACATCACAACGCCTGGACGACTCCTACGCAACAGTGTTGCACCACCCGTCGCGCGTAGTCAACCGCTCTGTGCGTAATGCAAAAAGACTGATTTCCCACGTCAGACGGCTGAGTCACCGCACCACGGACCCTAATCTATGAGGTGGGTCCAGGCCCGTTCCAGGATGAGGGTTGCGCGCCGAGAATTCTTCGCGAGGTAACCCCCCGATCGCCGGGAATTCACCTCCGTGCCTTACGTTGCGAATTGGCACGCGCTGTTGCAGAAAGGAAGGAGTCGATCGATGCCGAAACCGGTCCTCGAGGTACGTGAGCTGTGGGTGGGAGAAGGCCCCGCAGCCGCTTGCCGGGGGGTGAGCTTCGCCGCGCAAAGCGGTGAGGTGGTCTGTGTGCTCGGGGGCGAGGGCGCAGGCAAATCGCAGCTATTGCGCTGCATCGGTCTCGACTTCGCGCCTACCTCGGGGAAGGTGCTGCTGAACGGCACCGACGTGAGTGGCTTGCGCGGCGAGCGCCGCAGGGAATTGCGGGCCCGCTCGATCGAGCTCGTCCATCCCCCGGCCCCCGAAGGGGTGCCCGACCACACCGTCCCCGGCGCCCGCAACGGCTTGGTCATGTCCGGCTCGAGGCGAACGACCGTGCCCGTCGCCGGGATGCGCCAGCGAATCCAGATTGCCAAGGCGCTCACCCAGCGCGCCGACGTCCTTCTCCTCGACGAGCCCCTCGCGGGTGTCGACGCGCCAGTGCGGGCCCGTGTTCTCGAGCTGCTCGAACGCCTGAGAAGCGGTGGTGCCACGGCGGTCGTGGTCGCGACGCGCGACCCGGAGGTCGCGCGGTTGGTCGCTGACCGTGTCGTCGTGCTCGACGACGGTGAGGTCATCGAGTCCGGGCCGGCCGACGAGGTGCTCGACCACCCATGCGACCCGCGCACGCGCCAGCTCGTGGAGAAGCGCCGCTCTGCCTGACCTTCGCTGAGCCGCCCGGCAGCGCTGTTCGAGCGTTTCCCCGGGGCTGCCAAGCCTTTCACAACGTTTCTGCGTCACCCATGTTCTCCCGGCGTTAGCGATACAACCGGGTGAGATGAGATCCTGGACCCCATGGCTGAGATGCCCAGGAAGGCAGCGGAGGAGATCCGAGAGTTCCTCGACGAGGTCGACCCCGAAGCGGTCTCCACCTCTGCCGCTGCCGACGTCGTCGAGCTGTTCGTGGAGATCGAACGGCTCGCCGTGGCGGGAAAGTTGCTCTTCGCGAGTCGCGCCTCTGACTCGACGAAGTGGATCTGCGAAGGCCACCGCTCGGCCGCCTCATGGCTCGCTCAACTAGCTGGATCGACGATGGGAGAGGCGATCTCATCCATCGAGACCGCGGATCGCCTCCGGTCCCTGGACAAGACCTCCGCGGCCCTTCGTCGCGGGGAGCTCAGCTTCGGACAGGCGAAGGAGGTGGCCTCGGCCGCCGAAAAGGACCCTTCGAAGGAGGCCGAGCTCGTCTCGGCGGCCGGCACCGAGAGCCTCAAGTCCTTGAAAGCGCGGGCGCGAAAGATCCGCCTGCGTGCATCCTCAGCCGAAGAGGAGAACGCGCGTTACCGAGCGATTCACGCGGCTCGCTACTGCCGTCATTGGAACGACGAGGAAGGAGCGTTCCGGCTCGAGGCACGGCTCACTCCCGATGCAGGAGCGCGATTGGCCTCCTCGCTCGAGGACGAGACGAACGTCTTCTTCGACGAAGCGCGCAAGAGCGACGCCCGTGAACACACCCAGGCTTATCGCGCAGACGCACTCGTCGCTCTCATGACCGGAGACAGCCGTGGCTGTGCCTCCCCCCGCCGTTCGGTCGGTGCCGATGTTTCAAATCACGGGAGACGATGCACGTCGCGCACCGACACCGTCGTCGTTCGCGTTGATGCCACGGCACTTAGGCGCGGGTACGCGGTCGATGACGAACTGTGCGAGATAGCGGGAGTCGGACCCGTTCCCGTAGCCCGCGCCAGAGAAATCCTCGGCGACAGCTTCTTGAAGATCGTCATCCGAGATGCGGTCGACGTGAATAGCGTGTGTCACGCAGGTCGGACCATCCCGGCTCATGTCAGGACCGCCCTCGAAGAGCGGGACCCGACCTGCGTCCTGTGTGACTGCGCTTTCGGGCTCGAGGCGCATCACTGGCGCGAGGATTACGCAGTCTGCAGGACCACGAGCGTCGACGGGCTGGCAAGGATGTGCGGCTACCACCATGACCTCGTGACCTACGGCGGCTACAAGCTCACGGGTGGTTCCGGAGCGTGGAGGCTGGAACCCGCAGAACCGGAAACCGACGACACATCCTGAGATTCTCGGCGAGAACCCCCTGTCGGCAAACACCCCCCGCCGACGAGCTCACAACGGTCATTCGAATCCGTCACCGTAAGCTCGGGCTGGAAGAAGGAGGTCTCTGGTGACCGACGAAGAGATCCTGCGACCTGCCGAAGCCGCTCGTCGGCTTGCTGTCCGCACACGGGTCGTCATCGAGGCCATGTACGAGAAGCGCCTGCCGAGAATTCAGCTCGAGGACGGGACGCTTGGCATTCCTGCCGGAGCCCTCGAGGACTTCTAGCGCGGGGCGCAGGCAAAGACCTGACGCTCGCGGATCAAGTCGAAGCCGGCCCGCCCCTGAGGCTCCTGACAGTCAAACGCGGCCGGTCGACATCGAACGGCAGGCGGCCCCGTCCGCCTGCATGAATGCCGAATGGCAGCCGGCGAGGCGGGGTCAAGGTCGGCCGCAGGCCGTCCCGTGGGACCGGAGCGAAGCGCAGGGCCTTGACGCCGACATCGAGCCGGCTGCTACGGATCGCACCACCGTCCACAAGCCCCTCATCGACTCCCCTTCCACCGTCGAGGCCTCCTCCTAGATGGCGGCAGGAGCGGTACCCTGAGCTACTCGTGCTCAATCTGCCTCCCGGTAAAGAGGGCGTCTTCCCGCGTCAGCTGCTCCTCGACGCGATCGCCGAAGGCGCGATACACGGCGGCAGCTTCACGATCCCCGACACCAACGTGCAGCCGGCGAGCCTCGATCTTCGCCTCGGCGAGATCGCCTACCGGATCCGCTGCAGCTTCCTCCCCGGCTCACAGAGCGTCGAGGAGAAGCTGAAGGACTTCGTCCTCGACGAGCTCGACCTCCACCGAGCCGGGGCGGTCCTCGAGACCAATCGCCCGTACCTGATCCCGCTCAAGGAGCAGCTTGCGCTCCCGTCCTCGGTGCGCGCGAAGGCGAACCCGAAAAGCTCGACCGGTCGCATCGACGTCTTCACGCGCGTCATCACCGACTACGGACAGCGCTTCGACGAGATCGATGCCGGATACGAAGGCCCTATGTACCTCGAGGTCGTGCCTCTGTCGTTCGCAGTCAGGGTCCGCGAGGGCCTCGCGCTCAACCAACTGAGGCTCTCTGTGGGACGCACCGCACTGACGGACGACGAGGTCCGCGACTTCCACGCGGACGAACACCCACTGCTGATGCAGGACGGAGCTCCTGTTCCCACCGACAAGCTCGCTCTCGCAGACGGCATGCTCCTCGGACTCGACCTGAGGGGAGACGCCGAATCGAAGGTGGGATACCGCGCGAGGGAGAACGCCCCCCTGCTCGACCTCACGGTAAGCACGCCGATCGACCCCGCGCCCTTCTGGGAGGCGGTCCACGAAGACGGGCGTGAGCGGATAATCCTCTCCCCGCAAAAGTTCTACCTGCTCATGTCGAACGAGGCCGTCTCGATCCCACCCGAGCTCGCCTCGGAGATGACCGCATACGACCCGACGAACGGGGAACTTCGGACGCACTACGCAGGGTTCTTCGACCCCGGCTTCGGATTCGATCCCGAGGGGCCCCTCGACGGCTCGCGCGCCGCGCTGGAGGTGCGCGCGCACGACGTGCCGTTCGTCATCGAACACGGTCAGCGCGTCTGCAAGCTCACCTTCGACCGCATGCTCGAAGCCCCGAAGACCCTCTACGGCGATGCGATCGGGTCCTCTTACCAGCGACAAGAAGAGACGCTCGGCAAGCACTTCAAGAGGTAGCGCCACACGACGACGCGCATCGCAGCGCGCATCGCAGCGCGCCTCGAGAGGCCGATGGCTTCTGCGACCTTCGGAGTCAGGAGCCGTCCTGCTCGCGGTGCAGGAGGAAGGTGCCCGTGGCGCGGCTCACGAGGCGTCCCTGGTCGTCGCGCACCGTCGCCTCGCCGTAAGCAACTTGACGCGCCATTCGCACGACCTCACCGCGAATTGCGAAGGACAGGTCCTTCTGGGCGGGGCGCATTGTCTCGGTCTTCATCTCGAGAGTCCCTCGCGTCCTGTCGCGGCCCGAAAGAGCTGCGTTGATCGCGAAGTTCATGCAGGCGTCGAGGACGAGTGAGTGGATGCCGGCCTGCGCGGTCCCGTGCGGGTTGCATGCGAGCTCGGTCGGCACCCAGGTGCCCTCCACCCAGCCAAGATCCTCGCCGTCCACGCCGTAGGAGGTGAACGAGGCACCGACCAGGCCGATGACCTTCATGCCGCCGTCGCCTAGCCAGCGGTCCATGTCCTTCGGTCGTCGCTGCGTAGGGCCACCCATAGAGCGGGCAGGCTACAAAGACCCGTCAGTTGCGGCCACCCCGGGGCTGCCTCGGATGTCTCGTCAGTCGTGTGCGTGGGCGGGGATCTGTGCAAGATCCTCGGCAAGGACGACGCCGTAGGATCGCGAGCGATGTCCGCCGCAATCTGGACCCTGATCGGCGTTGTGATGGCCGGGTTGATCTCGCTGGCGGTCGAGGCGCGGACCGCCCGGACAGGCCTGCGTGCCGGGATGGACGGTCTTCGGATTGACCTGCAGACCGAGCTGAGAAGCGAGATAGGCGGTCTTCGTGGGGAGATGGCCCAGATGCGGACCGAGCTGCGTACGGAATTTCAAACCGAGATGGGCGCGCTCAGGACGGAATTTCGAACCGAGCTCGTCACCCTAAGGACAGAAAATCGAACCGAGACAGGCTCGATACGGGCCGAGATTGGCGGGCTCCGGACAGACGTGCAACGGCTGGCCGAGGGCCAGGCCGAGATGAGAGGGGAACTTCGAGAGCTGGCTCGCCGCGCCGGCGCCGGCTGATCGACGCCGCTCGCTTCCAGGCACGAATACCCCGGATTGACCGGTAGTCTCGCCTCGTACGAGAATCTTGACCGATCAGTCAGTTTTGAGCAGATGCTCTCGGAAGGAGCTCCCATGACCACAGCTGTCATCGTCGACGCAGTACGCACACCCGGGGGGCGTCGAAACGGCAAGCTCCACGGCTGGCACGCCGTGGACCTGGCATCAGAGCCGCTCAAGGCGCTGATCGAGCGCAACAACCTCGACCCCGCCCAGGTCGACGACGTGATCATGGGCTGTGTCATGCAGGTCGGCGAGCAGGCCCTCAACATCGGGCGCAACGCCGTCCTCGCCGCCGGGTTCCCCGAGTCGGTCCCCTCCACGAGCATCGACCGCCAGTGCGGTTCCTCCCAGCAGGCTCTGCACTTCGCGGCGCAGGGTGTGATCGCCGGTGCCTACGACATCGCGATCGCCGCAGGCGTCGAGCACATGACCCACACGCCGATGGGATCCTCGGTCGTGCGCGACCTCGGCTTCCCCTTCGGACCTTCTGTCATGGGTCGCTACGCCGAGCGGGGAGGTCTCGTCTCCCAGGGCATCTCCGCGGAGATGATCGCCGACCAATGGGACCTGTCGCGCGAGGACCTCGACGAATTCGGAGCTCGCAGCCAGAAGTTCGCTGCGCGCGCGGCAGCCGAGGGCCGTTTCGAACGCGAGATCGTCAGGCTCGAAGTTCGTGACGACGAGGGCAAGCCGACGGGTGAGGAACTGATGATCGACGAGGGCATCCGCCCCGACACCACAGCCGAGGTGCTCGCGAACTTGAAGCCTGCGTTCAAGCCGGACGGCAAGGTGACCGCGGGCAACTCCTCACAGATCACAGACGGTGCCGCGGCGGTGCTCGTGATGAGCGAGGAGAAGGCGAGCGCGCTCGGCCTCACGCCTCGCGCCCGCTTCTGCAACTTCGCGCTGGCAGGCGTGGACCCGGTCACCATGCTCACCGGCCCGATCCCGGCGACGCGTTCGGTGCTCGAGAAGGCCAAGATGACCATGGACGACATCGACCTCGTGGAGATCAACGAGGCTTTCGCCTCGGTCATCCTCGCCTGGGAGAAAGAGCTCCACCCTGACATGGCGAAGGTCAACGTGAACGGAGGCGCTATCGCCCTCGGTCATCCTCTCGGGGCATCTGGCGCAAAGCTCATGGCGACCCTCGTCAACGAGCTCGAGAGGACCGGCGGCCGCTACGGGCTTCAGACGATGTGCGAGGGCGGAGGCATGGCCAACGCCACGATCATCGAGCGCCTCGGCTGAGAGGACGCGCTGCGGGACTCAGTGGTAGCGGGTGGCCATCACGAAGCCGCCCGCTATCAGGAGGATCCCCACGAGCAGGTACCAGTCGCTCGGGCCCGCCGGGAGCACGTTGAAGTAGTTCATGACGATCGTGAGCGCCCCCACCACCAGGAACGCGAGTATCGACATACCCATCCACTTGGGGCTGACCTTGCGGCTCCTCGGGATCGGAGGGGTGTAGCGACCGCTGCTCGTCGCGCGCGAACCGGGGCTCGTCGTTCGCCCCGAGGATCGTCCGCGCTTGGTCGCGGCCCCCGGCCCTCGTTTGGATCCACTCGGCACGGCCCCTGAGGATAGCCAGCCCCAGGCGAGCCCCCGAGATCGTGCGACTAGCTGGCATAACGACCATTACGATCTCGGCTCCATGGGTGCGCGGGTCCTCCTGATCGACAACTACGACTCCTTCACCTACAACCTGGTCCAGGAGCTCGGCGAGCTCGGCGCCGAACCGGTCGTGCACCGAAACGACGCCGTCGACGTCGCCGGCATCCGGGAGATCGCGCCCGACGCGATCGTGATCTCCCCCGGCCCCGGCCGGCCCGAGGACGCCGGCATCAGCCTCGAGGTGATCGCCGAGCTGGCCGGCGAGGTCCCGATACTCGGAGTTTGCCTCGGCCACCAGTGCGTCGGGCAGGCCTACGGCGGGAAGGTCGTAGCTGCCCCGACCCTCATGCACGGCAAGACGTCCGAGGTGTTCCACAGCGGCACTGGGGTGTTCGCGGGTTTGGACAACCCCATCGGAGCCACCCGCTACCACTCGCTCGTGGTCGACCGTGAATCGCTTCCCGAGATCCTCGAGGTCACCGCCGAGACCGCCGACGGGGTGGTGATGGGGCTTCGCCACAGGGATCTGCCGGTCGAGGGCGTGCAATTCCACCCCGAGTCCATCCTCACACCTTCGGGGCCACGGCTCCTCGAGAACTTCCTCTCCTCTCTGGTGGGGGCCCACGAGGATGCCTAAGCTTGCGTTGGGCGACCGTTGCGGGGGGAGGCAGGTTTGGCGGGGCGAGTGCGAGCGCCGCTCGTCGGCACCATCGGTCTCGGGCTCGCAGTTGTCGCGGCCGCTACCGCCGGAGGCATCGCGGGGGTCTCGGCTCTCGCCGGTGGTTCCCACGGCGCGTTGCAGACCGCTTCGATAGCTGAGCCCCGGCCCACCGTCACTCCCCAGGCGCCGGGAATCGCCATCGCCTCGTCTCGCGCGATCGATCTGCCCGATCCCTTCCTGCTCTCCTCCGGCGGGACGTACTACCTGTACCTCTCGACAGCGTTCCCCGATCAGACCCTCAACGTGCCAATGCTCGTCGGGAAGCCCGGCAGTTGGAGTGGGCCGACCGAGGCGCTGCCCGAGGTCCCGGAGTGGGCGGTCCCCGCGTCCAAGGGCACCTACGTCTGGGACCCCGACGTCGTGCACCTCGCCGGCGTCTACGTCATGTACTTCGCGGCCACGGTGCGCTTCGACCCGAGCAACCCGCTTCCCACTCACTGCATAGGAGTCGCGACGTCCTCGTCGCCAGCGGGTCCGTTCGTGCCCTCCGTCGGTCCACCGCTCGTGTGCCAGGAGAACCTCGGTGGCGACATCGACATCCAGTTCTTCACCGACCCGAACGGGCCCGGTGGTGCCGCCCATCCCAACTACGTCTTGTGGAAGTCGGACAACAACAACCTCGCCGGTTCAGGCACGCCGACGGTCTGGGCTGCACCTGTCTCCGACGACGGCCTCACACTCACGGGGAACCCGGTCGCGATCTTCGTGGCCGACGAGCCTTGGGAGGCTCCGATCGTCGAGGCACCCCAGATGCTGCGCTCCCCCGACGGCACGGAGTGGCTCGTCTTCTCAGCGGGCGAGGGGTTCTACAGCGCCAACTACGCGATGGGGATGGCGCGCTGTGACGGGCCGCTCGGAGGCTGCCACAGCATCTCGAACACACCGCTCATCTCCTCGAACCAGCAAGGTGCAGGACCGGGCGAGGAGACGGTGTTCGTCGGAGACGACCACAGCGCGTGGATCCTCTACAGCCCGTGGCATGCCGGAGATCTGAACGCGCTTCTGCGCCCGGTCGAAGCTGCGCGCATCGGGTGGAATGCAAAGGGTCCCTACATCGCACAGGCGGGCCGCTTCCCACCCCCTTCCTGATTTCTCAGGCCGAATACCATCTCTCCGGAGCGATCCACAACGCCGCTACGGGGAACACACGAGCTGGTCTCATCGCTATTCGCCTCGCAAACGACGGTTGTTCGAGATCACACTGCGCAGGAACTCAGCATCGTAGCCATTCACTGTCGCGGCATGGACGATGGCGTTCACATCTTTCGGCAAACAGCGTCCCGAGAACCCTCGATCTTTCTCGAGGACCATGGTGTGGTGTCGTTCGATCCTCGGATCCAAGAGCCAGCCCTCTCGGACCGTGTGCCAGTCAGCCCCGAAAGCCCTGCAGATTTCGTAGAACTCGTTGACGAAAGTCACCTTGGTCGCGAGGTAGGCGTTCTCCATGTACTTGATGATTTCCGCTTCCAGTGCACTGCACTGAAAGTAGACCTTCTCTGGGCCGAGGATCGGGCACAAGTCCTCGATGAGTGCTCCCGTGACATCTTGTGCACCGCCGAGTATCACGAAAGGTATCGAGTCGTGTCCTGCCGTCGCAAAGGACGACCAGTAGGTGGTCTCGCGGATGTACTCGGGAGAAAAGCAAATCTTCTTGCTGGTCTCAGCGATGAGCCGGTCGGTCGTCCCGGGGGGGATAGTGGACTTGATCAGGACACGTTCGACCGGCAGTCGCTTTACGGCACGGTAGACGTTACCGGTATCACAGGCCCCGCCTTCGAGCATCGGCGTGGAAACGCAAACGACTGCCAGGTCGCTCCTAGCCAGATCGGATTCGGGATACTGGTCATCGAAGGCTTCGTCGTACGCAACCACGTCTGCATGCCCTTCGAACAAGGTTCGAACGGCACGACCCACGTGACCCAAACCGATGATGCCGACCCTCACTGTGGTCTCCTTCCCGCAGGGCGATCCACGGACGGGGGCCGGGATCGGGGGATATGTACCTGGAAGTGCCCGGACCTTCAGGGAAGCGTGACGTGGCTGCCTTCGGCAAACCCGCGCTCCGACGCTTTTCCACGACTCGACCAGCGGATTCGAAGCCCCTTCGCCCGATTGGGAGCTGGATCCCCGCCGAGCACGTCGTTCGCGACGGGAAGGTCCAAGTATCCCTGGATGACGTACGACGCCACCACGTCCGTGACGTCAACGAACAGGTCTCCGGCGCCGTAGCACGCCCCCAGGATCTGGAGGTCCGAAGGGACCTCATCGGCAGAAAGATCTGAGTTCAAAGTGTGTGCCCACGGGCCCCATCTGTAGTCCCACGTGACGGCCGGGACGCAGTGGAAGCCCGCACCGGTTCGCGCGA
>DAIQQK010000052.1:0-20586 GCA_036786835.1 Acidimicrobiales bacterium
CGGGAAGTGCAACATCGGGATCACCTCTGGTGACATCGCCCTCACCGACGGGCCGGTGGGGCTCGTGAGCCGCTCGGGCACCGTCTTCTACCAGGCGCTCTACGAGCTGACCCAGAACGGCATCGGCCAGACGACCGGAGTGGGCATCGGCGGGGATCCCGTCCCGGGCACTGGGTTCATCGACTGTCTCGCTGCCTTCGAGGAGGACCCGGAGACCCGCGCGGTGATGTTGATCGGTGAGATCGGTGGTTCCGAGGAGGAGCGGGCCGCGCAGTTCATCGCGCAGCACATGAGCAAGCCGGTCGTCTCCTACATAGCCGGTGTGACTGCGCCTCCCGGTCGCAAGATGGGCCACGCCGGCGCGATCATCTCGGGCTCGCAGGGGACGGCCAAGGCCAAGATGGCCGCGCTTGGCGATGCCGGGGCGATCGTCGCGCAGAACCCGACCGAAGCCGCCGAGCTGATGGTCGACGTGGTGAAGGGCCTCCCTTGATCCGCCGGAGTCGGTGAGGGGCTCACGTCGCGCGCTGGTAGCGTGGCCGCGTGCGCGTCGGGGTGCTCGTCTCCGGTACCGGCACCATCCTCGAGGCGATTCTCGAAGCTGATCTGCCGGTCGTCCTCGTGGCTGCCGATCGCCCTTGTCGAGGTCTCGAGATAGCACGGCGTGCGGGGATCGCGACAGAGCTCGTCGAGCGAAGCGCATTCGGCGGGTTCGGAGACAGGTTCGACCGCGAGCGCTACACACGCGAGCTTGTGAAGGTGCTCGAAGCACACCGGGTGGATCTCGTCGCGATGGCGGGCTTCGGCACCATCGTGTCCAAGGAGCTCCACGACGCGTACCCCGGCCGGATCTTGAACACCCACCCGGCTCTGCTGCCTGCTTTTCCGGGATGGCACGCGGTCGCCGACGCTCTAGAGGCCGGCGTGGAGGTGACGGGATGCACCGTTCACCTCGCCACCTTGGAGACCGATGCCGGGCCCGTCCTGGCTCAAGAGGAGGTGCCGGTCGTTCCCGGGGACACGGTCGAGAGCCTGCACGAGCGCATCAAGGAGACCGAGCGACGCCTCTATCCGATGACGCTCAGACGAGTGATCGAGCAGATGGACGCCGAGCGCGGCTCGGATGCGAACTTGGCCGACAGGGCCTGGCGATGAGGGCCCTGCTGTCGGTCTACGACAAGGGGGGGCTCGTCGAGCTCGCCCGTGGCCTCGAAGAGCTGGGCTGGGAGCTGGTGGCGAGCGGCGGGACGGCGAGTGCGCTCGAGGAGGCGGGTATCGCCCACAGCGACGTCCCCGAGCTGACGGGTTTCCCCGAGATGCTGGGGGGACGGGTGAAGACGCTGCATCCTGCGGTCCACGGCGGGATCCTGGCGGACCGCTCGAAGCCAGAGCACCTCGCAGACCTCGAGTCACAGGGCATAGAGACGATCGATCTCGTCGTCTGCAACCTCTATCCGTTCACTTCGAAGCCCTCGATAGAGATGATCGACGTGGGGGGCCCGACGATGGTGCGAGCCGCGGCCAAGAACCATGCACACGTGGGGATCGTGGTGGACCCCGCCGACTACGAGGACGTCCTGGCAGAGCTCCGGTCCACCGGAGGCCTCTCCGACGAGACACGCCGGCGCCTCGCGCGCGCAGCGTTCGCGCACACAGCCTCTTACGACGCGTCGATCGTCGGATGGTTCGACTCGACCGCACCAGAGGAGGAGGCCCAGCTCCCGCCGAGCCTGCACCTGACGCTCGAGCGCGCAGAGGAGCTGCGCTACGGGGAGAACCCCCACCAAAGAGGCGCCCGCTACCGCTTTCCGGACACGCCCACGTGGTGGGACGAGGTGGTGCAGCACGCAGGCACGCGGCTGAGCTACTTGAACCTCTTCGACACCGACGCCGCATGGCGCCTCGTCGGAGAGCTTCCGGCCGACGGCGAGGTGGCGGTGGTGATCGTGAAGCACGCGAATCCCTGTGGCGCTGCTGTCGCAACCGGTCTCGCCGATGCCTACCGCCTGGCTCTCGACTGCGATCCCACTTCGGCCTTCGGTGGGATAGTCGCGCTCGGCGGCCTCTGCACCCAGGCTGTCGCCGAAGCTGTCGCCGAAGGCCCTCAGGCGGACGTCGTGATCGCCGAGTCCTGGCATCCCGCGGCGATAGAGACCCTCGTCGCCAGACGCAGGGCTACGCGGCTTCTCGAAGGGCCTGCCTGGTTCGCGGGTTCAGAGGCCGCTTCGCGCCTCGAGCTGCGAAGCCTCGGGGGCGGCGCTCTGGTGCAGGATCCCGATCGCTTCGGAGCAGGACGCGACCAGTGGCAGGTCGTGACCAAGGCGGCGCCCGACACCGGGCAGTGGCGCGACATCGAGCTCGCGTGGAAGGTCTGCGCACGGACTTCGTCCAACGCGATCGTGGTGGCGCACGGGGGTCAGGCGGTGGGAGTGGGCGCGGGACAACAGAGCCGCGTGGAGGCAGCCGAGATCGCGGTGCGCAAGGCTGCTTCACGATCACAGGGTGCGGCGGCCGCCAGCGACGCCTTCTTCCCTTTCAGAGACGGCCTCGACGTCCTCGCGGATGCCGGCGTCAAGTGTGTCGTACAACCGGGCGGCTCCGTGCGCGACGCGGACATCGTGGCCGCCGCCGACGAGCGGCAGATCGCGATGGTGCTCACCGGTGAGCGCCACTTCCGCCATTGACCGCGCGACTCATGCCCGGAGGGCCGGTCGCAGACGCCGTGCTCTCCGACGTGGCGACGCGGGTCCGGCATATCGTCGAGGCGGGCAGGACCCCCGGCTTGGCGACGATCCTCGTCGGCGAAGACGACGCGAGCGCCGGCTATATCCGCATGAAGCAGGCGAAGGCCGAAGAGCTCGGGATGTTCTCCCCGCACGTCCACCTTCCGGCCGACGCGTCCCAGGGCGACCTCGTGTCGGCCATCCACCGCTTCAACGACGCTCCCGAGGTCGACGCGATGCTGGTCCAACACCCCACGCCTCCGCAGATCGACTTCGAGGGGGCGCTCTTGGAGATGGATCCCGACAAGGACGTCGACGGCCTCCACCCGGTCAACTTGGGCCGGCTCGCCCTTTCGCTCCCGGGCCCCGTGCCGTGCACACCGGCGGGGATCGAGGCCTTGCTCGCCTACTACGACATCAAAGTCTCGGGCCGTCACGTCGTGATCCTCGGACGCGGAGCGACTCTCGGGCGTCCGCTCGCGCTGCTGTTGTCGCAGAAGAGGCCAACCGCCAATGCTGCCGTCACCGTCGTCCACACCGGCGTGCCGGATTGGCCCGACCACACCCGGCGTGCGGACATCGTCGTCGCCGCGGCCGGTGTGCCGGGAATCCTGCGTCCCGAACACGTTCGACCCGGCGCAGTGGTCGTCGGGGGCGGGGTGCGTTATGAGGGGCGAAAGCTGCTTCCCGACGTGGACGAGTCGGTCGCAGAGGTCGCGGGCTGGATCACGCCGCGCGTCGGGGGGGTGGGACCGACCACGATCGCGATGCTCTTTCGCAACGCCATCGAGGCTGCCGAGCACGCCGGCTGAGGGGATCCCCGTGTCGGGGACGTGGTCTGCATACCGTGTCACCCATGACACAAACGATCGGACCCTCTGTCTCGGTAAGGCATCCCGTTCAGGTCGAGTTGACCTCGCCGCTCAAAGTGGCTCGATGGCGTGTGATCGGCAACCCGATCATGGCGATCCCCCACATGGTCTGGCTCTTGCTTCTCGGGATCGCGCTCATCTTCGTGACCATCATCGCCTTGTTCGCGATCCTCTTCACTGGGGCCTACCCGCGAGGGATGTTCGGATTCTCGGTCGGGGTGATGCGTTACCAGTGGCGCGTGCTGACGTTCTACACGTTCATGCGTGAGAAGTACCCGAGCTTCTCGTTGCCCTCGGGCGAGGTCGACCCCGGCGACGACCCTGCGACGCTCTCGATTGCCTACTCACAGAAGCAAAGCCGGGGGCTCCCGTTCCTGAAGGGCTACTTGCTCTACCCGAACACCTTCGTCCTGGTCTTCCTCTTCTTCGCAATGTACGTGATCCTCGTTGTCGGATGGTTCGCAGTTCTGTTCACAGGGAGCTGGCCGGAGGGAATGAGGAAGTTCGTCGTGAACGTCATGCGCTGGTCGCTGCGGGCAAGTGCCTATTCGCTGCTGACGACCGACGCGTACCCGCCTTTCTCCCTGTCCTCGGATCCGAAGACCTGGTCCGAGTGGCAGATCCACACCGCGTCCGCGTGAGTCACCCGCAGCTGGCTTCTGGTAGCGACTGACGCGAACAGCGGGCCCTCTCGGGCCCGCTGTTCGAACTGCGTTCTCGAGGACCGGGGTCTACTCGACGGCGAACCCGGGGTAGAGATCTGTCATCAGGTTGTAGTACGTGTTCACGCGGTAGCCGTAACGCACCACCTTCATGATGTAGTTCCACCCGTTCTCGGGCCACCTTCCGGTGAAGAGGACCGTGAACCATGCGATCACCAGATATACGAGCACGCCGATTCCGTAGACGAACAGGACTATGAACAGCGGGATGCACAAGAAGTACCTGAACAAGACGGTCATTTTGTTCCGGGGGCCCGGCGCGAGCTGCGTGGAGAACTTGGCAGGGTCGTCTCCGGGATCATTGGGTCCGGGCGGTACGTTGAAGGCCGGATAGGACTCGCGCCTGAACATGTAGAAGGAGTAGACGCGCCACTGGTATCTCATGACTCCGACGGCAAAGTCGAACATTCCCGCGGGGTATTCCCCGGTGAATAGGATCGAGAGCCAGGCGATGAAGGTGATGATCCCCAGCACGGCGGAGAGAATGTAAAGGAAGATCAAGTGGGGAATGGCCATGATCGGGTTGATGATCGCCCGCCAGCGATCGATCTCGAGCGGTGAATCGAGGCTCACGTGGACTGGGCTCGCGGCAGCTCCCGCTGCCATTGGTGTTGTCATGTTTCCCTCCCGGATTCGTCGGTTGTCGCGCAGGTCCCGCCGCCGGCCGGAGCCCCACGCACCCGCCCGGTTGTGTCGACCGCGCGGACAGTGTGGCACGTTCCTCGTGGCGCGTGACGGATGTCCACAATCGGGCCTCGTCGCACCGGCGGTAGCATTCGTCGGTCATGGCATGGATATCGGACCTGCTCGCGAGGGGTCCCACCTACTCCTTCGAGTTCTTCCCCCCGAAGAACGACGCCGAGCAGGCGACCCTCGTGCGAACCATTCGCGAGCTCGAACCGCTCGAACCCTCGTTCGTCTCGGTCACCTACCGAGGCGGGCGCGAGTCGCGGCAGCGCACCCACGACCTAGTCGCCGGAATGCTCCGCACGACGACCCTCCTGCCGATGGCGCATCTCGTCTGCGTCGCCCACAGCCGCCTCGAGCTCGCCGAGATCCTCGTCTCCTTCCGCAAGGCGGGGGTCGAGAACCTCATGGCCCTCGGCGGAGACCCTCCGGCGGACCCCGAGGCCGGTCCCGGAGAGCTCGCATACGCCGTCGAGCTCGTCGAGCTCGCCCGGGCGATCGGAGGATTCTCGATCGGCGTCGCCTCCCACCCCGCCGGGCACCCGTCGTCGCGCGACATGGGATCGGACCGCGACTTCCTGGCTGCGAAGATGCGACTGGCGGACTTCTCGGTGACCCAGTTCTTCTGGGAGCTCGAGGACTACACGCGTCTGGTGGACGACCTCGCTGCGAGGGGAGTGGAGAAGCCGGTGCTGCCGGGGATCATGCCGGTGACCGCGCTCGGCTCGATACCGCGCATGGCGGAGATGGGCGGCCCACTTCCGCCGTGGGCGGTCGAGAAGCTGCACGATGCCGACGCACGAGGAGGAAAGGACGAAGTGCGCCGGAGCGGCATAGCTATGTCCACCGAGCTCTGCGAGAAGCTGCTCGGCGCAGGGGCGCCGGGTCTGCACTTCTACACGCTCAACCGCTCGAGCGCGACCCGCGAGATCTACGAAGCCCTCGGCCTGGGCCACGGGCCGGGATAGCAACTCCCGAGTCCTGAGTAGGCTCGCCTCCGATGGCAGAGCGCATAACACTTGGGCCCGGTGGCGACCTCGTCGTCCCCGACGAGCCGATAATCCCCTACATCGAGGGTGACGGGACGGGAGTCGACATCTGGCCCGCGTCGCAACTCGTCTTCGACGCCGCCGCGGCGAAGCACGGCAAGAAGATCGCATGGAAAGAAGTCCTCGCCGGCGAAAAGGCGTTCAAGGAGACGGGCACGTGGCTGCCCGACGAGACGGTCGACGCGTTCAGGGAGCACATCATCGGGATCAAAGGCCCCCTCACCACACCGGTGGGAGGCGGCATCCGGTCTTTGAACGTGGCCCTGCGGCAGATCCTCGACCTCTATGTCTGCCTGCGCCCGGTGCGATGGTTCACGGGCGTGCCCTCTCCGGTGAAGCACCCCGAGAAGGTCGACGTGGTCATCTTCCGGGAGAACACCGAGGACGTGTACGCAGGGCTCGAGGCGGAGGCCGACTCCAAGGAGGCCGAGAAGCTGAGGGCCTTCCTTCGCGACGAGATGGGTTGGGAGATCCGAGAGCACTCCGGCATCGGCATCAAGCCGATCTCGGAAGCGGGATCAAAGCGCCTCGTACGCGCCGCCGTGCGCTACGCCCTCGCACACGGCCGAAAGAGCGTCACCTTGGTGCACAAGGGGAACATCCAGAAGTTCACCGAGGGCGCCTTCCGGAATTGGGGCTACGAGCTCGTGCGGGAGGAATTCTCCGACGTGGCCGTGGGCTGGGACGATTGCGCAGGCGATCCGGTTGACAAGCTCCTCATAAAGGACGCCATAGCCGACATCACGCTTCAGCAGGTGTTGACGCGACCCGACGAGTTCGACGTGGTGGCCACCACGAACCTGAACGGCGACTACCTCTCCGACGCACTCGCCGCCCAGGTCGGCGGCATCGGCATCGCCCCCGGCGGCAACATCAACTACGTGACGGGCCACGGCGTCTTCGAGGCGACGCACGGGACAGCGCCGAAGTACGCGGGCCTCGACAAGGTGAATCCGGGTTCCCTGATCCTCTCCGGGACCCTCATGTTCGAGCATCTCGGTTGGACCGAGGTCGCCTCGGACATCGTCCGCGCACTCGAGGCGACGATCGCGGACCGGATCGTGACCTACGACTTCGCCCGGCTCACCGAAGGCGCGACCGAGGTGAAGACGTCAGAGTTCGCCGGGGCCATCGTCGATCGCCTCTGAGGTTGGGCAGTCTCCGGTCGATCTAACCTCCAAGGTATGACGACGACCCGACCACCGCTCCACGTCACCGTCACAGGTGCAGCCGGCCAGATCGGATACAGCCTTCTCTTTCGGATAGCGGCGGGGGAGATGTTCGGCCCCGACCAGCCCGTCGTCCTTCGACTGCTCGAGATCGAGCCCGCCATGGGTGCTCTGGCGGGTGTGGCGATGGAGCTCGACGACTGCGCCTTCGGGATGCTGGCGGGCATCGAGACGACCTCGGACTTGAAGACGGCCTTCGACGGGACGAACTGGGCGCTTCTCGTCGGGTCGGTTCCCAGGAAGGCGGGAATGGAGAGGAACGACCTCCTCTCGATCAACGGCGGGATCTTCGGTCCCCAGGGCGAGGCGATCGGCGCACACGCGGCCGGCGACGTCAGGGTGTTCGTCGTCGGCAACCCCTGCAACACGAACTGCCTGATCGCCAGGTCGCACGCCCCCGACGTCCCCGACGACCGGTTCTTCGCCATGACCCGACTGGACCAGAATCGCGCTGTCAGCGCTTTGGCCAAGCGGGCAGGGGTCCCGGTGACCTCGGTGAGGCGGATGGCCATATGGGGCAACCACTCCTCTACTCAGTTCCCGGACTTCGAGAACGCCCGCATCGACGGTCGCCCCGTGACAGAGGTGATCCGAGACGAGGCGTGGCTTGCCGGCGAGTTCATCCAAGGGGTCCAGCAGCGCGGTGCCAAGGTGATCGAAGCCCGTGGAGCGTCGTCAGCCGCATCGGCCGCCAACGCCGTGGTCGACTCGGTTCGCAGCCTTCTCTCGGCTACTTCCGACGGAGACTGCGCGTCCGTCGCCGTCGTGTCGCGCGGAGAGTACGGAGTGCCCGTTGGGCTCGTCTTCGGCTATCCCGTCGTCTCGGACGCCAAGAGCTGGCGAGTTCTCGAAGGTCTCACCCACAGCGAGCCCGCGGCCGCGCTCATCGCCAAGACGACCGACGAGCTCGTCTCCGAGCGTGCGGCCGTGGAGGACCTGCTTCTGGGCCCCTTCTAGGGGCGGGTTTCCGCCGGGCGGGCGGGCAGCTCAGACGGCTGCGGCGGTGGGGACCTCGATCCCCATGCGGGTCAGGAAGGCGAGCTTGCGAGCCAGGGTGGAGCGCCAGGCATCCAGATCGGCCTCGAAGTGGGCGCGGTCACCCTCCTCGTAAGCGTGCTCCAACTCGTCGAACGCAGCGTCCTCGGCGTCGAGAAGCTCGCGGTAGCGACGAAGGGCCTGGTCGTCGAGCACACCTGGAGTCATCACCTTCCCCCTTCTGGCGCCCGATCTGGGCACCCTCCTGACCCGAGGTTACCCGCAGGTGCCCTAAGCCGTCATGGAGAGGGCTCCGAGACAAGCGCGGAGTGCTAAGCGTCTTCCCAGGTGGGAGCTTTGTGGGCGGGGGCGTCGGCGGCGGACTGCGCGGCCGTGAGCTTCGTCCTCCTGAGGATCTTTCGGCCCAGCCACGCGACCGGGTCGTAGGAAGAGTCCACGACCCTTTCCTTCAGAGGAATGATCGCGTTGTCGGTGATCTTTATGTGCTCGGGGCACACCTCTGTGCAGCACTTGGTGATGTTGCACATCGATAGCCCCATCTGCTGTCGCAGCAGCTCCCGCCTGTCGTTTGTGTCGAGTGGGTGAGATTCGAGCTCCATGTACCGGATGAACATGCGGGGGCCGGCGTATCCGACCTTGTTGTCCTCGTGGTCGCGGATCACGTGGCAGACGTCCTGGCACATGAAGCACTCGATGCACTTGCGGAATTCCTGTCCCCGTTCGACGTCGATCTGCATCATCCGATACGTGCCGTCCGGCTCGGGGGGCTTCGGTGCGAAGGGTGGGAGCCGGCGCGCCATCTCGTAGTTGAAGCTGACGTCGGTAACGAGGTCCCGGATCAAAGGGAACGTCTTCATGGGGGCGACCACGACAGGCTCCCCCGGAGGGAGCTGGTCCATCCGAGTCATGCACATGAGACGTGGCAACCCGTTGATCTCGGCTGAGCACGATCCGCACTTGCCGGCCTTGCAGTTCCAGCGGCAGGCGAGGTCGGGGGCGGGACCGGCCTGGACCCGGTGGACCACGTCGAGCACTACCTCACCCTCGACCGCCGGCATCTCGTAGTCGACGAAGCTTCCGCCTTCGGGATCACCCCGCCAGATGCTCATGGTCACCGAGTCTGCGGCGCCTGCTCCCGAGCCTGAGTCGGAGCCCGGTCCGCTGGACGGCTCGGGCGCCGGAGCCGCTGCGCCTTGCATCGCGGTCTGTTCGTCCTTCGTACCCGCGCCGGGGGTCGTCTCGGGGCTCATGGTGCAGCCTCCTCGAGAAGCTTCGCCAGCTCGTCGGGCATCTCGCGCAACGGCACGCGCTCGAGGTTGTAAGTGCCGTCGGTTCGTATCCGCTGGATCAGGTTCACCTTGCTCAACTCGGCGTCGGTCTTCGGGTAGTCCTCCCGGGTGTGCCCGCCTCTGCTCTCTCGCCTCTCGATGGCCGCCCGGGTCACGAGCCTCGAGACCGTGAGCATCGCGGGCAGGTCCGTGGCCAGGTTCCAGCCGGGGTTGTAGACGGGGGTGCCTGTGACCGACACCTCTGCGGCTCGCTCGTCGAGCTTGTCGAGGTCCTCGAGGGCCTGGACGAGCTCGTCCTCGGTCCGGATCAATCCGACCAGGTGCTGCATGGTCTCCTGCAGGTCCTTTTGGATGTCGTAGGGGCTCTCGCCGCCGTCCCTGCGAAAAGGCTCCAGCGCTTCATCGCAAACGCGGTCGATCTCGGCGGAGGAGACGCTCGGTGTCCCCTGCTGTGACTCGGCGAAGTCCGATGCCGCCACTCCTGCGCGCCGGCCGAACACGAGGAGGTCCGACAGCGAGTTCCCCCCGAGCCGGTTGGCCCCGTGAAGGCCTGCGGCGGCTTCACCGGCTGCGAACAGGCCGGTGACCGTGGTGGAGGTGGTGTCCGCATCGACTCGGATGCCGCCCATCATGTAGTGCTGGAAGGGGGCGACTTCCATCGGCTCGGCGGTGATGTCGACGCCCGCGAGCTCCTTGAACTGGTGGTACATCGACGGGAGGCGCCTTCTTATGTACTCGGGGCTGCGCCGCGAGGCGATGTCGAGGAAGACCCCGCCGTGCGGGCTCCCGCGTCCACCTTTGACCTCGGAGTTGATCGATCGAGCGACCTCGTCGCGTGGCAGCAGCTCGGGGGGACGCCGGTTGTTGATGTGGTCGTCGTACCAGCGGTCCGCCTCCTCTTCTGTGTCCGCCGTCTCGGCAGCGAACATGGGCGGGATGTAGTCGAACATGAACCGCGTGCCCTCGGCGTTGCGGAGCACACCCCCGTCTCCGCGGACGCCTTCGGTGACGAGGATCCCCCGTGCGGTCATCGGCCAGACCATGCACGTGGGGTGGAACTGCACGAACTCCATGTCGAGCATGTCCGCACCCGCCCACGCAGCCATCGCGTGCCCGTCCCCCGTGGATTCCCAGGAATTGGTCGTGTACATCCAGGACTTGCCGATCCCACCGGTCGCGATGACGAATGCCTTGGAGAGAAACGTCACGAACTGCCCGGTGGGACGCCAGTAGCCGACTGCGGCAGCAACGCGTCCGTCGTCGTCCTTCATCAGCCGCAGGACCTTGCACTCCATGAAGACGTCCACGCCCAGCGCAACAGCACGCTGCTGAAGCGTGCGTATGAGCTCGAGGCCGGTGCGGTCCCCGACGTGAGCCAGGCGCGCATAGCGGTGCCCGCCGAAGTCCCGCTGGAGGATTCGGCCGTCCGAGGTCCGGTCGAACAGGGCCCCCCATCTCTCCAATTCGTGGATCCGCTCGGGCGCCTCCTGCGCGTGTAGCTGAGCCATGCGACAGTTGTTGAGCAACTTGCCTCCGCGCATGGTGTCGCGGAAGTGCACCTGCCAGTTGTCCTCGGGCCACACGTTTCCCATTGCCGCGGCCGCGCCGCCTTCGGCCATGACGGTGTGGGCCTTCCCGAGCAGGGACTTGCACACGAGGGCCGTGCGAAGCCCGCGTTCCTTGGCCTCGATGGCGGCGCGCATGCCGGCGCCACCCGCCCCGATGATGACTACGTCGAATTCGTGCATCTCGTGGTCTGCCACTCGCGCCTGTCCTTCAGAAGATCTTGTGGTCGATGATCCACCCGGATGCGACCAAGCGGACGTAGAGATCGGCGAGCGCCACCATGATCAGGCTCGCCCAGGCGATCTCCATGTGCTTCGCGTTGAGAGGTGAGACGAGCTTCCAAAGACGGTGGCGTATCGGGTGCTTGGAGAATTGGTTGACGTTCCCGCCGCAGATGTGGCGGCAGAAGTGGCAGGAGAGGGAGTAGAGCCAAAGGAGGACTGCATTGGCGCACAGCACGAGCGTTCCTACGCTCACCCCTATGCCGCCTTCGCCGGGAAGGCGAAACGCCATGACGGCGTCGATGGTGAGGATGACGTTCCAGATCAGCGCCAGGCACCAGAAGTAGCGGTGAAGGTTCTGAAGGATCAGAGGAAATCGGGACTCGCCTGTGTAACGCGCGTGTCCGTCGGCCACGGCGCATCCCGGCGGCGACTGCCAGAAGCCTCGGTAGTACGCCTTTCGGTAGTAGTAGCAGGTGGCGCGAAATCCACCTGGGACGCTGAGGGCGAACAGGGCCGGGGTGATCATCCACCAGTGGAGCACCAGGAAGGTGCCGTGGCTGCCGGGGACGCAGCTGCCCATGATGCACGGCGAGTAGAGCGGCGAGATGAGATCGCGATGTGACCCGGTCCCTACGAAGTAGTACGCGTTCTGGAACATCGCCCACACCGAATAGACGATGAATGCAGTCAGAACGCCGACGGTGACGAGCGGGCTCCGCCACCATGCGTCTCTTCGCAAGGTGCGGACGTCTGGTCCGCCACGTGCCCCGCCGAGCCTGACCGGTACCGGCTCCAGGTGCTCGAGGGTCGTGCTCACGCCTGCTGCCTCCTCCTGCCGTGGTCTCCGGTCGTGGTGCTCATGTCCGCCCTAGCCGGCCGCAATCTTTGGCCTGTCGCTGTTCGTCTGAACTTCCGGCGCGCGGGCGCCACCCCTCCCTGCGCAACGGTCGGCCCGCCGGATCGATCCTGCCAGGGTCGATCACCTCCCCCGGCCGACACCGACATCTTTCCACCTCGCAAGCTCGGATGAAACTCCTGTCCCTCCGTACCGGGTCGCCGGCCGGCCGCTCCGATCGCCGGTGGTCGGTCCAGGGCGGATGACTGACGCTCGCGGCACCGACATAGGCTCGTCCTGTGAGCAACCCCTTCCCCCCCGAACCCCCCCAGGACCTTCCCTCGACCCTCGGCGAGCTGCGCGCCTCCGGTTGGGCCAGCGTCCCGGTCCACGAAGAGATTCGCCGTAATGCCTCGGCGCGGATCGCCGAAGGGCGACCGCTGGTGGAGGGCGTGCTGGGGTTCGGGGACTCGGTGCTGCCCCAGCTCGAGAACGCACTGCTGGCCGGGCACGACGTGATCCTGCTCGGAGAGCGCGGCCAGGCCAAGAGCCGGATCCTGCGATCACTGACGGGCCTGCTCGACGAGTGGATCCCTGTGGTCGCAGGATCCGAGATCCGAGACGACCCCTACAACCCCGTTTCGCGCCACGCGCGCGAGATCGTCGCATCGCAGGGTGACGCGACCGCCGTCGACTGGGTGCATCGCGACCAACGCTTCTCCGAGAAGCTTGCGACCCCCGACACCTCCATCTCCGACCTCATCGGCGAGGTCGACCCGATCAAGGTCGCCGAGGGCCGCTACCTGTCCGACGAGCTGACGCTGCACTACGGCCTCGTGCCACGCTCGAACCGCGGTGTGTTCGCCATCAACGAGCTCCCCGACCTTGCAGAGCGGATCCAGGTCGGGCTGCTCAACGTGCTCGAAGAGCGAGACGTCCAGATCCGGGGTTTCACGGTCCGCCTCCCGCTGGACACCGTCCTCGTCGCCACCGCGAACCCAGAGGACTACACCAACCGGGGACGGATCATCACGCCGTTGAAGGACCGCTTCGGTGCACAGATCCGCACGCACTACCCGCCGGACACGGACACCGAGCTCGCGATCGTCGCACAGGAGGCCCGCGCGCCCGTCGGCGATCAGGGAGCGCCGCGAGTGGAAGTCCCTCCGTTCATGGCAGAGGTGGTCGCCGAGCTCTCACAGCTCGCGCGCCAGAGCCCTCACGTGAACCAGCGATCGGGTGTGTCGGTCCGCTTGAGCATCTCCAACTACGAGACCCTCGCGGCGAACGCAACGAGGCGCGCCCTGCGGCTCGGCGAGTCCGAGGCGGTCCCACGTGTGAGCGACCTCGCTGCGATCGTCTCGTCGACCCAGGGCAAGATCGAGCTCGAAGCGCTCGAGGAGGGAAGAGAGGAGAAGATCCTCCAGGGCCTCGTGTCCGCGGCCGTCCTCGCCGTCTTCCGCAGACGCTGTCCCACCGAGCAACTCGGAGCCGTGGTCGCCGAATTCGAGGACAGCCGAGTGGTCCATGCCGGTGACGACCTTCCTGTCTCGACGTACACCGACCTGCTCTCGCAGATGCCCTCACTGGAGAAGCCGGTGTTCGCGATAGCCGGAGGAGAGTCCTCCGGTTCGGTTGCGAGCGCCGTCGAATTCATCCTCGAGGGCCTGCACCTGACCAAGCGTCTGAACAAAGACGCAGCCTCCGCCGGGACCAAGGCGACGTACAGGGCCCGTTGATGACCACCCGGCCCATGCGGCGAGGCGACGCCCGATGACCCGTCGCTGGGACTACTCGCGTTGGGACGGCACGCAGCGCGGCTTCGAGGACGAGGTCGACTCGCTCTTCGGGCAGTTGGCCGACGACCTGCTTTACCACGGCGACCCAGATGCGGCGCTGCGCCGGCTGCTCACTTCTGGCTTCCGACGCGCCGACGGAGAGCGCGTCCAAGGCATGCGCGAGCTGATGGAACGCCTTCGTCGGCGCCGGCAGGAGGAGCTCGAGAAAGGTGATCTCGGAGGTGTCTTCGGTGAGATCGCACAGGAGCTCGAAGAGGTTCTCGCCACCGAACGCGCCGGCCTCGACTCGCTCGCAGAGGAGGCGCGCACCTCGGGCGACCAGCGCCGCCAAGAGGTGACCGAGGAAGTGGTGAACGAGAGAACGCTTCAACTCGACCTTCTGCCCGAGGACCTTGCAGGGAGAGTGCGCGGGCTCCAGGAGTACGACTTCACCTCTTCAGAAGCTCGCGAGCACTTCGAGCAGATCTTGGAGCGACTGCGAGAGGAGATCGCACGCAGCTGGTTCGACCAGATGGCCGACTCCCTCACCAACCCCGATCCCGAGCAACTCGAACGCGCGAGGCAGATGCTCGACGCCCTGAACCAGATGATCGAGCAGCGCGAGCGTGGGGAGGAGCTCGACCCCTCGTTCGAGCAGTTCATGGAGTCGTTCGGGGACTTCTTCCCCGGTAACCCCCAGAGCCTCGACGAGCTGTTGGAGCAGTTCGCCGCCCAGATGGCAGCGGTCCAGGCCGTCCTTGACTCGATGTCGCCGGAGCAGCGTGCCCAGCTGCAGGCGCTCGCCGAGTCGCTGTTCGAGGACCTGAACCTGCGCTGGCAGGTGGATCGTCTCGCCGAGAATCTGCGCCGTGCAGTGCCGCAAGCCGGCTGGGGGAGGAGCTACCGATTCAGCGGTGCGGACCCGATGGGACTCGCAGACGCCGCAGCAGCAGCGCGCCGGATCGGCGAGATGGACCGTCTCGCCGAATTCCTGCGCTCGGCATCCTCGCCCGGTGCGCTGGCCGAGGTCGACCTCGAGCAGGTGGAGAAGTACCTGGGGGAGGACGCCGCGCGTTCGCTCGACAGCCTCGCGAGGCTCGCCAAGGAGCTCGAGGAGGCTGGCCTGATCGAGCAGCGAGAGGGTCGCTACGAACTGACCGCTTTGGGCATCCGCCGCATAGGACAGCGTGCGTTGACGGACCTGTTCTCGAAGCTCGCCAAGGATCGTCTCGGCGGCCACAGCAACATGTGGGTCGGGACGGGGCACGAGCTCGAGGGCCAGACCAAGCCATACGAGTTCGGGGACCCGTTCGTGCTCGACATCCAGCGAACGGTGCACAACGCGGTGAGGAGATCAGGGGGCGGGACACCCGTGCGCCTGGCGCCCGAGGACTTCGAGATATCGCGTACCGAGCACCTCACCCGTGCATCGACCGTGCTCATGGTCGACCTTTCACTGTCCATGCCCATGCGTGACAACTTCCTCGCCGCGAAGAAGGTCGCCATCGCGCTGCACACGCTGATCTCCACGCGTTTCCCACGCGACTTCCTCGGGCTCGTAGGGTTCTCCGAGGTCGCTCGGGAGATCCGCGCTGAGGACCTTCCGGAGGTCTCGTGGGACTTCGTCTACGGGACCAACATGCAGCACGGTCTAATGCTGAGCCGGCGGATGCTGGCCCACCGCGCCGGGACGAAGCAGATCATCATGATCACCGACGGTGAGCCCACCGCGCACCTCGTCCCCGCCCACGGGGGTGACGGCTACGAGGTCTCGTTCAGCTACCCGCCGGTCCCCGAGACCGTGAGGGCGACGCTCTCGGAGGTCGCCCGGTGCACCCGCGCCGGCATCACCATCAACACCTTCATGCTCGACGCCAACCGCTCCCTTCAGGGATTCGTGGAGCAGATGACGAGGCTCAACCGCGGAAGGGCGTTCTTCACGACTCCAGAGACTCTCGGCGACTACGTGCTCGTCGACTTCCTCGAGCACCGCCGAAGCGCCCGGTCTTCTTCGAGGCGAGGCGCCTGAATCGAGGAGCCGGGCGACCCGCCGCTCCTGGAGCGCTGCACGCGTCAAGCTCCCTCTTCGTGCCTGTCGGGGGGTCGATCGGCACGTTCAGTGGCATTCTGGCCCGAGATCGCGAGATTTCCCCTTGCGCATCACCGCGAGATGGGACAGGATGACACAGCTGTAATTACAAAGGTGCCACTCGGTGGCCCGAAAGAGGCGAGGGGAGGGCGTACCGGTGGACATCGTCTCACTGCTGTACGGCCGCCAGGAACGGGACTGGCAATCTCGAGCGAACTGTATGGGGGTCGACCCAGACCTCTTCTTCCCCGAGCGCGGTGCTTCGACGCGCGAGGCGAAGGAGGTGTGCCGGGGCTGCGTGGTGCGCGAGGACTGCCTCGAGTACGCGTTGGCGAACGGCGAGAAGTTCGGCATCTGGGGAGGACTCTCCGAGCGTGAGCGCCGTCGGGTCCGCCGCATGCGCGCCATGAGCAGGCGCGCCGCTTCGGCCGCTTCTTAAGCCGCCGCCTCCACCTCCGTTTACTCCAACGCCGCCTCGAGGCGTGCCTCGATCGTCCGGTCGGGGTCCAGGTCGAGTTGGCCGCGGCGCTCGGGTGGGGTGGACACGAAGACGCCGGCTGGAACGAGGCCGACCAACTCGGCTCGGGTGACTTCGACCGCGTAAGCAGCCGAGAGCCTCTCGACTGCGTCGTAGCACTCGGCTGGGCCGAATTGCATCGGCCGCAGCAGGTTGCACGACACCTGCGTGGCATCGCCGACCACGAGACCCAGAGCACGAACGCTGTCCCCGCGAAGCTGTCTCGCGATCGAGGCGGCCACCTCCCGATCAGCTGTGGAGAGCCACAGGTTGTAGGCGACGAGCGGGAAGCGGGCGCCTACCGCGCACGCCCCCGCAGTCGGGTGCGGGCTCTTCGGGCCGCGGTCGGGTGCAAGATCCACGAACGCGCGCCTGCGCACCTCCGGCAATTCCCTCTCTGGCCCGTAGAGGAAGCAGGGCAGCCCCAAGTCGGAGGCCGCCCAGTTTGCGAAGTCGTCTCGCGCACGCAGGGCGGGAGCCAGGTCGCCGTCCACCGGAGCCGATCCTCGGGGACCCAGAGGCACGAAAGGGACGACGTCGAGCACCCCGATCCTCGGGTGCACCCCGCTGTGGTGGCTGAAGTCGATCAGGTCGACCGTGCGCCGGGCCACCTCACGTGCAGCCTGCTCCGTGGCGGCGCCCCCCAGGGTTATGACCGATCGGTGATGGTCCGGGTCGCTGTGGACGTCCAGTACCTGGTCGCCTCCCGCCGACGCGATGGCCGAGATCACGGAGCTGTCGCGACCCTCGCTCACGTTGACGACGCATTCGAGCAACTGGTCCCCCGTCGAGCGAGGCACTGAGGGACCTCAGCCAGTCAGTTGTGACTGGCTTGCAACCTCGCCATACGACGCTTGCGCAGGATGCGACGGCGCTCGCGCTCGGAGGCACCGCCCCACACACCGTGATCCACCCTGTTCACCAAGGCGTACTCGAGGCAGGCGAGCTTGACAGGGCAGTCGGCGCAGATTCGCTGGGCGGCCTGCACCCCGATCCCGTCGTTTGGGAAGAACACCGCGGGGTCCATGTCCTTGCACTTCCCACGCGCCATCCAGTCGCTGTCCACAAGGCCTCCCAGGTCGAATCCACCCTACCAGCCGGGTACGCTGAACCAGCTTGAGATGTTCATCGTGCGCCGGCACGTCGCCGACGTTTTGGCACGTCGGTGCCGTGATGCGCCTTACAAAGTCATTGTGCACGTGCGACCTGTGCGTCACCTGTGAAGTCCCTGGCGAAGGGCAAAGAACTCGAGGAGGCAGGACGTGGTGGTCGACCAGCCCATGGAGCCCGAAGAGCCGCAACCGCCGCGCGGTCATGTGCGCGTCGTGTACCTGGGGCCGGTCGCGCCGCACTGGGAGGTGCAGTCCACATACGGAGACCAGGCGGTGATCGAGCCGTTCCGCGACAGGACCCTCGCGAGGCTCACGCTCCTCCCGCCTCATGACCCCCAATACCGGCGCAACCGCGAGCGCGTTGCCCGAGACGCAGAGCGCGAACACCTGGAGCTCGAGTGGGATCTAGGTATGCCCGAGGAGCAGGTTGTGGCCGCGGAGGACGAAGAGCCGGCGGACGCTTGACGAGCGTGCCGGAGCCGTCGCTCTAGGTACCTTCGCTCTCTTCTTCGGTCTTCTCCTCGGTCATTCGAACGCGCTCGAGCCAGAGCCCGGGGGCTTCGATCTCCGACGGTGTGGGCAGCGCACTCCCGGCGGACCAGAGCATCGAAAGGCCGTCCTCTCCCGCGCGCGCGAGGACCCCTGAGACGAAGGCCACTCCGCGGTCCACCTGGGCCGGGCCCAGATCGAGCCCGAAGAGAAGCTCCGCGGCGCGCTCGGTGGTCTCGCGTTCGTGTTGACGTCTGCGCCAAGCTTCGGTGAGAGCCGTCCTGCCACCGAGCAGCCGCGAAGCCGCCGCGTCGAGAACGTGCTCGACGTAACCGAGAAGCGCCGCCGTCGCGGCAGCGAGCTCCTCACGGGCGCGCAGCTGCGCGGGTGAAGGCTCGGTGGTGCCGAAAAGCGCCTCTGGATCGGCCATGAGGCCCTGGAGCGCCTCGGGGTCGGTTGGGTCGAGGGTGCCGAGGCGGTCCATGATGCCTGCCGAGTCCGCTGCGAACGCCGCGACGACGCCGGCGAGCAGGTCACGGAAGCGAGATGCGACTTGCGCCCTCGTGAGCACGGAGTGGGTGGTGAGCTCGCGCAGACATATCCAGAGGCGCACCTGGTCCAGCGGAAGGCTCCAGTCCGTCGCGAATCGATCGAGGTTCTGCGGAACCATGAGGAGCCGGGTGCCCTGACGCGGGATCGGGACTTCGTATGGGCCGAGAGCGGTCCTCGCTAAGTGCCCGACCGCAGATCCGAGCTGCATTGCGACGAGCATCGGCCCCATGGTCGACATGAACCTGGCGACCAGGTCCGCCGCGCCCTGCGGTCCCGTCTCGTCGAGCGATCGAGCCTCCGGCCCGAGGTCGACCAGACCCAGTCCGGGCTCGGGTTTGGGCTCGGGCTGAGGGGCATCCTCCTTTGACGAGAGCGGAGGCGTGCGTCGGCCGGCGTCGGGATCCGGAGACATCGCCTCGAGCAGGAAACGCCAGTCCTCGAGCGTGTGCCAGGCCCATGCGCCCGGGCCGACCGCGAGTATCTCGACGGGGGTCCCGTCCGGCGTTACGGGAAATCCGGTCAGCTCCGCAATGTGAAGCTCGGCCACCCGTGCGATCTGCTCGAGCTCCATCCGCGCGACCGGTTCGACGTTGGGTTCGGGCTGACCGCCGGTGGCGACTGACTGCGCGAGCGTGCGCGCAAGCTCGATCTGGCTGGCGCCTCCGGCTGCCGAGCTTCCCATCAGCCCGAGGAGATCACCCAGCAGGTGCTCGAGGAAGTCACCGCCACCACCAGGCCCGGGCATGCCCATGCCGTCAGCCTCCGGGCTGCGGAGCCAGTTCCATGGAGGCGACGCTAGTGGTACCGGATCTCTCCAACGTGAGTGTCACGGGTGACCCTGGGGGCAACGTGTAGAGCCGAGCCTGGAGGTCGGCGTGGGAGGAGATTGGATGGGAGTCGATCGCCGTGACGAGGTCCCCCGGTTCGATGCCGGCAATGGCGGCGGGACTGCTCTGGAACACGCTCGACACCAGGGCTCCAGCGCCTGCAGGCGCGTCGTTGACGCTCACGCCGATCCAACCGTGCTCGACCTTCTGAAGCGACTCGAGCTCTTCGGCGACCCCCAGAGCGAGTGACGAAGGAACGAAGAGCCCGACGGTGCCGGCTCCCGAGCTTTGCTCGCCACCGAGGATCCCGACAACGTCGCCGCGCCCGTCGAGAAGCACTCCACCCCAGCTTTCTTGAAGCGGCGTGTCAGCGGCGATCGTGTCCATCAGCCCGCTTCCGTCGGCCGACGACTCCGTGACCCCGACACCCTGGACGGTGCTCACGCTCGCGTCCGTAGTCGGACGCGCCCGAGAAGTGCCGCCGTCGCTCAGGCAAGCCGTGACGGCGAGATCGCCGGGAACGAGGTCGGCATCGGAGAACGAAGCCGGAACAAGGCCACCGCTCGTGCTCACGACAGCGACACCCGAGTTCTTGTCCGAGGCGAGGACCTTTCCGCTCATGCGCTTGCCGCTCGAAGTGACCACGACCATGCGCGTCACCCCCGCTGCGGCGGACGCAGCGGTGATCACCATGTCGCCTCCGGGAAGCACGACCCCCGTCATAGGAAGATGCCCGCTCACGCCGGTTGGCTCGAGCTCGACCAACGACGGGCGTAGCGACGAGATGAGCTCCGAGATGCTCGCGGCGGCCGAGACGGGGGCTGCCGGCACTGTCACGAGGCTCGTCTCCGCCGCGCGCAGAGCAGGGGTCGCGCCGGTGGTTGCAGAAGGAGCGTCGGTGAGGGCCAGGACCACAACGGCAGCGGCAACGACAGCAGCGGCACCGAGGGTGCCGGCCGCGATCGCAGCGCGGCGCTCGCGCCATTGGTCGCGTGTGCCCGCACTCCCCGCCAGGGTGGACCTGAGACCG
>DAIQQK010000053.1:0-20541 GCA_036786835.1 Acidimicrobiales bacterium
CGGACCTCAGTCACCGGGATAATCGGCTCAAAGTTGTCTTGGTCGCTCATCACTCCTCCAGTTTACGTGATAGGCGTTGGTTGATGGCATCGGTGATGGCTTGGAGAGCCTCGTCCCATAGTCAGGTCTCCTTTGCCCGGTATGAGATGAACCGTGACAATCACTGGCAGATTGTCCCAATGCGAAGTCCCCTTCCCACGGGGGGTCCTGGCACCGGACCGAAATGTGGAAGGAGGTGAGGGATTCACCCTCGCCTCCTCATGTCGACAATCCAGCCAACGAAACGGCTATGGCGTCAACTTCAGCCGCCAGACGTGATCCGTGTATTCGGTGACGACGGCAGCGAAATACCGCCCGGCCTCGTCGCATACTTCGACTCGTTTGCCAATTTCCAGGTCCTCGTCACCATCGAGTTCGACGTCACCGACGAACGCGTACCCGACTTTCAGCTCGAGTGGGCCTACGCTCGCCGGAACAACGGTCTTCATGATCGTGTTGGACACGTTCTCCTCCTTGAGTCTCATTGTACCGGGCCCCCTTCGTTGCTCGAAGGGCCGAGATCCTGCGGAGGCCCGAACACGGTGGGCTCTCCAGCTAACCGGAGTTACCACTAGATCCTGTGCCCCCGTCGTTCAACTTGGGTTGGGGCGTCCTCAGCATGTACCGATGCCGCTTCAGTCGCGATAGATCCTTCGAAAGTAGCGCCGAGTCGAAAAGGTGGTGGGTAGGCCTCGTGTATACGAGGCCTACCCAGAGTTACTTACGCTGCGTCAGCGATAGAGCCGACGGTGAGCACAACGACACTTGCTTCTTCGGCGAGACGCCTCCACTGATCTTCCATTGGGTAGCGCGTTACTACGATTGCGAGGCAAGTGTGACCATGGCGGCTGAGTATGTCCGCCCGATTTCGAGCTCGCTCGACGTCGTGGCGTCCGGCCCTAGACGAGGCTTCCACCACGGCGCTGAGGCGCTTGCCACTCTCAGGGTTGCGACCCCCGACAAGTACCAGGTCTGCGTTCCGCAGAGCCTTGGCTTCGTCGACGCTCAGCAACGAGAGGCCTTGACCGGCCTTTCGCGCTAGATCCATGACCTGGGCACGAGAAAGAACCGTTCCACCGGTCACGTGCTCATCCAGGAAGTCGTCGGGCCGAGCCCGGACCCGGTCCTCAAGGACATCGCCCTTGAGATCACCGACATCACCGGTGAGTGCCTTCACGTCGTCTTTGAGAGAACCGAAATCCCCATCCTTGGCGACGAACTTGGCAAAGTGACCCGGGAGCTCAAGGAGTTCCTGGGATAGAAGAGCGCGACGAACTTCCTCCGCAATCCCAGGTTTCTCGCGAAGCACTCGGATGATGCGTCGGACTTCCTGCTCTTCGGGACTTTCGGTTTCTTCCGTCATAGTCATTTGAGTTGTAGCTGATTCCTTTCTCGGACCGGGACTCTCCCGGTCCGTTCATGCTGGACCGGGACCCTTTCCGGGGAAGGGGTGCACTCATATGATACCAAGTGGGTGTGTTGCGGTCACTGTCGTTGGTGTCATCCTGGCTGGTAGAAGCGGAGGTGGTCGGCGCAGGCGAAGGGTTCTGAGTCCGATGCCGGGGAACACCCGCAGACCCCCGGTGGCGGTTAAAAGAACAGACGACGAGCCTTTCAACGGTAACGCTTGAACTGAGTACGAACTGGATCAGGTCAGCCTTCACTGACTCGCTGACCACATCACCCGACGCTACGCCGGACGTTAGGGCCGCCGGACCCGCCCGGGCGGAGGACCAATACCTGCCCATCTGCCGATACCCATTACACGACGAGCTTCCGCTCCTCCTCCTGCACGAAGTTCCGTGCAAGCGACAGCTTCACTTGACCGGCCTTTGCCTCTCCCACCTCGAAGAGCCAGATCCCTGGCTCCAAACGCTCCACTACCGGCCACTCCTCGAGCGAGACATTTGTGTCCAAGCCGGCCTCATACCCAAGCCCGAGAGCTGCGACCACGGCAGGGCCGCCGAAGAGGTTGCGCTCCACGATGTCGAAGACGAACCGACCGTCCATGAGAGCGTGCCCGGGCTTTCCGACCTCCTCATACCAACCCTCCGCCACAGAGGCGTTCAAGAACGGCTCGTCCAGCTGTATCGAACCCTCAACCCAACCAGCGTCCCCACCCCCGACCCCGAAGTCGACATCGACCTTCGCAAGGCCCTGAGGCAGGGGAAGAACACCGGTTGCGTGGTAGTGAGCAACGAGTGGCTCGAGGAGCCTTCGCAGGCTCTGGTCCATAGCCACCATGGCGACCGCATTGGCCTCCGGCGGAAGCCCCTGCCCACCAACGCAGTCCCGGTCTACCTTCACCTCGAGTCGCAGGAGAGTCGGATCGATCGAGGTGAGCCCAAGGATCTCACCTAACTGCGGCAGGCGCCCCCGGTTCTCGACAACCACTGTGACCTCATCTTCGAGTGTCATGGCTCTCGACTCTCCCGTCCCGCTCGCCCCACTCATCGACGCCTTCCTCTCACCTCTAGCCTTGGCGACCGGCGTCACGCCGAGACCATCCAACACGCATGTAGTGACAGCGTGCGGTTCGCGAACAAGACCGTAGGGATGAAGCCCGAAGAACTCCGGGAAACCAAGCGTCTCGAGCACCGCCCGGTTCTTCTCGTCGAGCCACCGATTCCCCGAGGCGGCCGCCTCGATGGTCGACGTCGAAAACTTTCCTCCTCCGGGGAACGCAATGACCCCAAGCCGGTTCGTGCAGAAGTCGTGCAGCGTTAGCCCGCGCCCTTTGAGCCCGAGGCGAAGCCGGACGATGAAGGTGTGCTGGGCGACTGCTGCGACGAGGCTCTCAAACTGCCTGGCTCCGATCTGCTCTCTCGACCAGCCTTCGGGCAACGTCCAGATCGGATCGGACCTCCTTCCGTAGAGGCCTTCGGTCCAACCGAAATTGCGCTTTCCCACGACGAAGTCCTTCGGGACCTCGCCCGGCCGCTGTCGCTTTGGAGTCTGCCCTGTCAGGCTCACGAGATTGCCCATCTGAAACTGCTTTGGACGCCTCTTGTCCAAAGCAGCGTCGAGACGCTTCTCAACGACCCCGCCGCCTTGTACAAGAGGTGCATGGACCTAGATGCACACTCCGCCGGGACAGCACCACAGGCGCGATCCAAGGCTCGTGCAACTCATGGAACAGAGGCTAACCACGGGTGCCCCTTACGGCGGTCGACACTCCTGCGCACGAGCAATACCGCTGGTCAGGAGGTCTCCCCCGAGAAATCTGAAACAACTGGAGCCCAGCACCCCTACATCTACACCGGTGGAAATGTGATGGATGAGCTCGAGAGGGCGACTCGAATCTTCGAACTGCGGCGGCGCTCCAGACGTTGCACGCATAGAGATACGCACATTGTCGTGGTTAACGAGCCCCGTTTTCGCTTATTCCGCTGCACTTGCCTCGCACAAGCGCGCTGGTCAGAGACCATCTTTGAAAACTTTGGGCCAAACGAGGCGCGACTCGCCTTTATGCAAGGTAGGAGACGCGTTCGGTCGGAACCCAGATCTTCTCGGGATTTCTCCGCCGAAGCAGCCCATCGACACCTATTAACAGACATGGAAAACCAAGGACCGACTTACTTATGACCACCAAGAAACCAAGACTGCGTACTAGCGACCTGTCTGACGAGATCCTCGCGGAGGATCCGGACAACTACGCCCTCATCGTGGGCGACAGGGCGCACCGCATCTCCGGGCACTTGTTGTTGGCGGGACCGATCCCCACCGACCGTCTCGCACGCGTTCGCATGCTTCTCGAAGCCGGCCGAGACGTGATGGCTGAGTACCCGGCTCCCAACCGCGCCCGTGCCGTGCTCGCCGAGGCCACCTCGTCCGCAGCGGCCTACTTCGCGCGCTTCCTCCCTCCCGCCCCGTGGCGCTTCGAGGGAGCCGAAGTGTCGGTCACGAGCGGAAGGCTCGACCTCATCTTCGTCGATCCAAGGGGACGCCGTCTCATCGACGAGCTCAAGTTCGGGACATGCCGTTCGTCTGAAACGGCACTGCGCCCACAGATCGACAAGTACCTCGACGCCGGCGAAGCGCTGTGGGGTGAGGACTTCGTCGGGCTCCGGCTGTGCGCAGTCCGCCAACCCACCGCTTCGCGCTTCTATCACCCTGCGAACCGGTACTCGATCTCGCTGACCGACACAGAGTTCTTCGACATGGGAGCGCCTTCATGAGTATCCCCCTCGACCGCAAACTCGCCGTCGTGCGGCGCATCGAGTCCACGGCGGGCTCGCCGGCAACGACACCAACCAATGTCGTCAAGTCAATGGCCAAACATCTCGAGGTCGCCGAGAGCACCCTCTATCGCTGGAAGAAGGGCGAGGGCCTCACCGTCCGACAACCGATGACCCTCGACCGTGAGGAGCTCATCTGCATCACCCAGAACCAAGGCAACCTGACGGCCGCCTGGAAGCAGCTCTGCGCTGAGGGAAAGCTCGACATCGGCTACGAGGCGTTCACCCGGCGCCTGCACAACACAGACACCGATACAAAGGCCGCAGTCTTGGAGGGCATGCCCGCAGCGCTCGGCAAGTCTCTCTTCAACACCTACGGCCCCGTCCCGAAGATGAACACCGTCGCGTTCGACCACAAGGAGATCCCGGTTTTCGTCGTCGACGAGAAGACCGGCGATCCGAAGAAGGTCTGGATCACACTCATCATCGAGTACCAGACGCGGTGGATCTTCCGTCCTGTCATCACCGAAGGCGACGGTATCAAAGGCGACCCCAACACCGAAGCCGTCGTAGCCCAGATCACGGGAGTTCTCATTGGTGAGGAGGTCGAAGGCTTTCCGGGGCTTCTGATAGGAGGGCTCTTCGAGAACATCCGATGTGACAATGCCTTGGCCCATCTCGCCAACGCCGTGGTCCATGGGCACGCAAGCCTGGGGATCGTCCCTCACTTCATCCGGCCAGCCTCGCCGTGGGAGAACGGGCGGATCGAGCGCGTGATGCGCACCTCCGAGGTCGAGTGCTACTCGACGCTCCCCGGCTACAGCCACCACCTCGAGACCCGCTACGGGCATTCCCCATGGACCCCCGAGGATCTCCTGACCGTGGACGAGCTGTCGGCCGAGATCGAGAACTGGCGGTTCGAGTACAACACCCGCCGTCCTCACGAGGCCTTGGGCGACCGCACCCCGCTGCAGGCCTGGTTGGACGACCCGACCGTCGTTGAGACGGTCGACCCTGCCCTCGTCCGCCACGCATATCTCGCAGTTTCCGGCACGCGGAAGATCTCGAAGAACGGGGTGCACTTTGATGGGATCGACTACCAGTCCATAGATTTCAGTGGCAAGGTCGGACGGACGGTGACCATCCGCCACCTTCCGAACGATCGCAGCTTCATCGACGTCTACCTCGGCGACGAGTTCTTGACCACGGCCGAGCCCGCAGCGCATCTAGCCCCCGAGCAAAAGGCGAGGATCGCAAGGATCCGCCGCAACAGGACGGCGCGCCTGGACCGCATCATCAAGACCGGCGCTCGTAGAGCGGCCGCGGCAGCGATGGAGCGTGCCGACAGGGAGGGCTTCGCAGACCCTGCCTCGAAATCCGCTGCCCAGGCGGAGCAGACTTCAACTGAGGCTGAGTCACCTATGGAGGGGCCCACCGCTCCCGATCTGTCCTCGGATGACGAAGATCTCGAGGCCTATCTCGAGATGTCTGAAGCCGCCAAGGCTCGGCGCGAGGAGGTTGCATGATGGCCGGACCCACGCCCCGCCACCTCCCCGGCACAGAGGACGCATCGATCGTCGAGACGTTCTACTTTCGCCAGGTCAGCGCAGCCGTCGAGCAGATGACTTCCCTCCGCAAGCCCAAGCCCGTCGTCGTCCAGGGCATCCCCGGGCTCGGGAAGTCATTCTCGGTGCACCTGGCCACCTCCGCACTTGCAATACCGACCTATTGGCTGGAAATGCCCAACCACCCCAAGGGCAAGGAGACCATCTCGCGCATCTACCACAAGCTCATCGGCAGGATGCCACCCGCTCGGACTAGCGGGTATGTGCTTCTGGAAGAGGTCCTCGACGCTCTTCGCGGACGTGACTGTGTGATCGTCATCGACGAGGTCCAGAACCTGAACCAGGAGTCTCTCCGCGAACTGCGGTACCTCGACGACGACCTCGACACGGACTTCCTGCTCGTGCTCGCCGGGTGCAATGTCCGCCACCACCTCAAGCAGTACTGCCCCGAGCTTGACAACCGTGTCGGGCGTTGCGTGAGCTTCGAGCCGTTCAGCGGGCCGGAGATGCGCGAGGTTCTCGACGTCTATCACCCTCTTTTCGCGAACACCGACACCGACGTGCTCCTCACCCTCTACGAGTCCCTCGGCGGGAACTTCCGCAACTGGGCCAATGTTCTCGAGGGCGCACTCACACTCGGCGCCGACGCACAGGTCGGCATCGCCGACAGGGTCGCCCGCGCCACCCTGCGGGCGGTCTTCGGTCCGAAGGCCGTGCCGAAGGCGAAGGCAAAAACGAGGAAGGCAGCGTGACCCTCACTTCAACAGCCCCTGGCTCAATCCACGCCTTCGTCGACGAGACCGGCTCGCTGTGCGCCGGCGCTCAGGAGATCCACGATCTCCCCTCCGGAGTCGTCGTGGTCACCGTGCGACCGGGAATCCGGCGGACCACGTGGGTCGCCACGGACATCGTGGCCCGAATGGGCAAGACGGTGGGGATCATCGACTCTGAGCGGGCTGCCAACCACGGTCTCGCTTACGCCAGGGCCTGGCTCGTAGCCGAAGAGATCAGCGACCTCGTAGTCGCTCATGCCCAGTGGCTTCTCCCTCCCACGTGGTGGACCTGATCCACCTGGGGATCGAAATCGACACTCGTCTGTGGTTGTTGGCCGACTCCCACCTCTCCGAAGAACACCACCAGCTGCTCGCCTCCTGGGATGTCCTGCCGGGCACCGCAGAGGACTTCCACGAACGCTGGGAGCGCCGCCCCGTCTCTGGCCATGTCGCCGGGCAACCCCCGGAGCGAGCAGCTGCTGCCTTCCCGGCCGTCCCGCCCGACGACTTCCCCACCTTCTACGCCCGGGCCCGCCGGGAGCTCTCGGCGGGTGACTTCGCTCTCGTGGACTCCCTCTACCGCACCTCGTTCACCGAGGGCCTACGGATCTTCGCCAACGGGACCCCCGACGAAGAGGATCTCTCGGCTGCCCTCCACGATCTCGTTGCGGGACTGGTGACGAAACAAGAGGCCTTGGTTGCTATCCGGGGGGTGCAGGCGGCCGCTTTGCGCAACGGGGTACTCGTGAAAGTTGATCCTGAGCGATTTCTTACCCGAGCCGGTGAGATATCAGGAGCTGCCCGCCTACAACCCGAGGACTGGGCACGCCTCGGATGCTTCTGCGAACCGTCTGACGCCGCTGTGGGGGTGCTGGCTGCGCTCGGGATCGACGCTAAGGACATTGCCACCCTGCCCGCCACGGAGGTCGCCGCCGACGGGAGCACGGTGCTTAGCAACGGGAGCGAGATCGCAGTCCCCACTGAGGCGAGGCGTTATCTGGTGGCGCTGCACCTCTTCCGGTTGTCAGTCGGAGCGAGCGATGACGGCCTGTTCCTCGAACAGCCAAGAGGACGGTTCCCCGCCTCTGCCACGAGCGTTGGCCGGACCATCTTGAAGGTCTCGCGCATTTCCGGGCTTGCCCTCAAGGCTCGGCGCATGCGGACCCAGCGCGCTGCCGCGACACACTGGACTCACCGCTTCGGACTTTGCATCCAGGAGCTCTCAACATGAAACTCGACTCCGAGGCGATTCGAGCACGACGTACTGAGCTCGGTCTGAGCCAACGAGACCTGGCACGCAGGGTCGGTGCGGGCGACACCCTCGCATTTCACATCGAGACCGACGGCGACCGGCCCGAGATCACCTTGCGCGAAATCGACCGGTTGGCCGATGCCTTGGCCGTCGACCCCATCACACTGCTCGTCTCCGGCGAACCACAAACTGCCGTTCAGGGCTCCACTAACCGTTCAGAGCCCTCGTCGACAATCGCACGCCTCGGGAGTCTGCTCCAGAGGGCCGATACAGCGGTGCCCCTGAGCGTGTTGGGTGAGGTTCTGGGGGTGGACCGCGAGAGCCTCACCGCGACGCTCGTGGTCCTCGACGAGCAACTCCAGTCCGTCGGACTCCGGGTTCATCTTCACGAAGACTGTGCCCAGATCGTCTCGAGCGGCATAGACGGGATCGCACCCGACAAGATGAAAGACCTTCGGCGTGAGGCGAGTGCACGCCGCAGCATCGACAAGCACCAAGCCTCCCTCCTCTACCGAGTGATGCTCGGCAAGCTGACGGCAAAGAAGGTCGCGTCGAACAACGACAGGGTCCGGTTTCGACAGCTGGTCAACGCTGGCCTCATCGAGGAACCAACGACCGACTCGGTAAAGCTGGATCTGTGTGAGGCCGTGAAAACGTCACTGCTACTCGACGTCTTTCCCGCCTGATTCCAAACCAGCATCTCTAGCTGTTCCTTAATGGGGAGAGGGGAGACCTCATCGGTCTCCCCTCTGTATTACCCAATTCGATGCCTTGTGGCTATCGCCCCGTTACTAGCGTTTCGATGCAACTCCACTCGCAATTGGATGCAACTCCACTCGCAAGTCGACGCAACTCCACTCTCGTTTCGGCGCAAACTCCACTAGCATCTCGACGCAAACGTTCACGTTGATCAAGGCCGGGTTGATCGAGGAGCCCGATGCGGACGCCCACCCTCTGGCGTTAAGCGCGGAAGTCCGAGAATCGCTCTTGCTCGGCTAGCTACAGAGTTCTCGCCACCTGTGTGAGTGCAGCACAGCGTTTGATGCGCTCGCTGGGCTAGTCGCATGCTGCGCCAGAAAAGGGAGAGGGTCCCCGTCTGATGAACGGGGACCCTCAACTTTAGAACCGGACAGCTGCCAGCGAACGTCCCTACCACTAGTCACTGTAACAAGGGAGAAGGGAGGCCTTTCGGCCTCCCTTCATTGTCACTGAACGTGGTCAGTTTCGGTGGAATCCACTCTAACTTCGATGCAATCGCACTCTAGTTTCGATGCAATCGCACTCTAGTTTCGACGCGAACGCCACTCTAACTGAAACGCGACTCGGCACTACGAACAGCCGCTAGTGGTGCCGCAGCTGGTGCACACGTAGCACGATCCAGCACGCTGCATGACCATTCCGCACTGGTAACAGAGAGGTGCGTCGCGCTGCTCGGGGCGGATGAAAGCGGCGGGCTCGGCAGCCGCGCCGTCAGACCGAGCCCCGCGACTCGATGGAACCGAGCTCACTCCGGAGTCCTCGACCAGATCCTGTTCGAGCGTCGCCGCTTCCTCCACTCCGGGAAGGGTAGGTTGCATGCGCTCGGAGGTGGAGAGCACTCCAAGGCCCTCACGCTCCTCGCGTGATAGGTAGTCGAGGGCCAATCGCCTGAAGATGTAGTCGAGCAGGCTCGTGGCTATCCGCAGATCCTGGTCGTCGGTTATGCCCGCAGGCTCGAAACGCATGTTGGAGTACTTCGAGACGTACGTGGCGAGCGGAACACCGTGCTGGAGCCCGAGGCTGATCGATATCGAGAAGGCGTCCATGATGCCCGCCAATGTCGAGCCCTGCTTCGACACCTTGATGAAGAGCTCACCGGGCCGCCCGTCGTCGTACTCTCCGACCGTCACGTAGCCCTCGCAGTCGGCGACCCGGAACGCAAACGTGCTCGAGTGGCGCTTGCGGGGCAGCCGCTCCCTGACCGCGCCCACGACCACCGTTTCGTGCGCACGTCCCTGCTCGTGGACCAGGGCCGCCTCGAGCTCTGCAATTCGGGCTGCGAACTCCCTGTCGCGGGCCTCTGCTTCCGACCCCGGAGGCGCAAAGTCGCCACCCGCACCCACGACCTCGCTCTTTCCGTCCTTCTTGGTCGTCGAAAGTGGCTGTCCGACCTTGCAGTTGTCCCGGTAGACCGCAACGGCCTTGAGACCCAACTTCCAAGCGTCCATGTGGACCTGCTCGATGTCCTCGACGCTCACGTCCTCGGGGGTGTTGATCGTCTTGCTGATCGCCCCTGATATGAACGGCTGCACACTCGCCATCATCCTCACGTGCCCGAGGTAGTGGATCGTGTTGTCCCCCATCGAGCACGCGAAAACCGGCAGATGGGCAGAGGACAGATGCGGTGCGCCCACGATCGTCTTGTGCTCGTCGATGTGGGAAACGATGTCGTCCACCTGCTCAGGCGAGTACCCGAGCTGGGTAAGCGCCCTGGGAACTGTCTGATTGACGATCGACATCGTGCCGCCGCCGACGAGCTTCTTCGTCTTGACGAGGCTCAAGTCCGGCTCGATCCCCGTCGTATCGCAATCCATCAACAACGCTATCGTTCCAGTAGGTGCCAACACTGTTGCCTGCGAGTTGCGAACACCGAATGGCTCGCTCGCCTCCACCGCGTCCTCCCACGCCTCCTGCGCAGAGGACAGAAGCTCGGGAGGAACGAGCTCCTCGTCGATCTTCGACACCTCGGCTCTGTGCATCCGAATGACTTTCAACATGGCGTCGCTGTCTGCGTGGTACCCGGCGAAGGGCCCCATGCGCGCTGCGGTACGAGCCGAGGTCGCATACGCGTGCCCGGTCATGAGAGCAGTGATCGATGCCGCCCATGCGCGACCCTCGTCGGAGTCGTAGGGAAGGCCCTGCGCCATCAGAAGCGCGCCCAGGTTTGCGTAGCCGAGCCCGAGCTCACGGTATCGGCGGGAGTTCTCTGCGATCTTGTCGGTCGGGTAGTCGGCATTCCCTACGAGGATCTCCTGCGCACTGAACACGACCTCGACCGTCGCCTTGAAGCCCTCGACGTCGAAGCTGCCGTCGCCGTTCAGGAACTTGAGCAAGTTGATCGAGGCCAGATTGCAAGCTGAGTTGTCGAGGTGCATGTACTCGGAGCACGGGTTACTACCGTTGATGCGACCGGCATTGGGAGCGGTGTGCCAGCGGTTGATCGTCGTGTCGAACTGCATGCCGGGGTCCGCGCATTCCCACGCCGCGTGGGCGATCTGACGGAACAGATCGCGGGCCTTGACCTTGCGGGCCACCGATGCATCAGTCCTGGACAGCAGAGCCCATTCACCGTCGTCGAGGACGGCTTGCATGAACTCATCGGTCACGCGCACCGAGTTGTTCGCGTTCTGGTACTGGATCGAGAACGAGTCGGCGCCATCGAGGTCCATGTCGAACCCTGCATCGCGCAGAACTCGCGCCTTTCGCTCCTCGAGGGCCTTGCACCAGATGAAGTCCTCGATGTCCGGGTGGTCGGCGTCGAGGATCACCATCTTCGCTGCGCGTCGCGTCTTGCCACCGGACTTGATCGTGCCGGCCGAGGAGTCCGCACCTCGCATGAACGACACCGGCCCGGAGGCCGTGCCGCCTCCCTGGAGGTTCTCGCTGGAAGCCCGGATACGAGACAGGTTGACCCCAGCTCCTGAGCCACCCTTGAAGATGATCCCTTCTTCGCGGTACCAGTTGAGGATGGAGTCCATCGAGTCGTCCACTGACAGGATGAAACAGTTGTGGACGCGAATGTCTTCACTCAGGTATTCGCCGCTTTCGGTCTGAATGTCGTAGACGTCCATCTCACCGAGATCCTCAATGCGATCGATCTCTAGGCGCTTGGTTGATCCTTGGAAGTGACCGGAGAGCGTAAGATTCGTTTCGAGCTTGGAAGCCTTCGACGGATCTACGAAGCCGATCTCCTCGGCAAATGCGATCCGGTCTCCCAGAGGACGAATAGAGAGGCTCCAGCAACCATTGCGATTGTCTCGTTTGTCCTGCTTGAAGCGGACTCGAGTAAAGATGCCGAACCGTCCCAGGAGAGCTTGAACTCCGCGAACGATGTCCTCCGAGATCATGTCGAACCCGACGACAGCGGCGCGTTCGCGGACACTCACGTATCCCTCTGCTTGAAACAGGCTCCGCAAGTACGCGGCAACGATGGGTAAGGGGGCGGTGAATAGTTGCTCGGGGACGGTCATGGACGTGCCCCGAGCGCGAAGTCCCCACTTTTCGACGAACGCCGCCAGGCCGTTTCCATATAGTCGAATCCGGCGACAGTCGATGGCGTCGCTCTGAGTCTCCACCTGACGCTCGTGGCGATGCACATCGGGGAAGACGGTGTCGATCGCCTTCAAGACCCAAGAGCGCTCGGCATCCGTCACAGTCATCGCTTCGATGGTCAGCGAACGGTTCGTCCCCTCGTATTGGCCGACGAAGCCATCTGACTGAAGCCATCCCGCGAGGGCAGCCTCTGCGATCTCCTGGGAAGATATCTCTCCGGTGCCAAAGGCCTCGTTTCGGCACCACAGGAGCTTGTCCGACGGACGAAGCTGGCTAGCCGGCACGAATCGGCCGTATTTGTCATCACTCGCCTTCCACACCAGGTGATCGCGCGTCACGTCCAGCCGATGGCCTGCCTTCGTGTGAAGGCGCAGGACCTGCTTTCTGCCGTTGTGCTTTACAGCCTCGATCCGAGTGACGCCGTTGGCGTCCAGTACCTTCTCGCCGATCGCGTTGCGGTCGAACAGACGTCCGATTGGGACCAGCCCCTCTGGGGTGCTCACGAGCGCGTGGTAGGGCTGGCAAGCGCTCGCCTGCTGCGGCACGCCGTTCACGCCGATGTTGAACCACACAGGTGAGTTGAACGCGGCCTTCTGTGTGACGATCACGTGCTTGAGCTCGTCGCGAAAGGCGTCCGCTTCCGCGGCGTCCTCGAAGTAGCCGTCCTTCACCCCCCACTTCGTGATCGTGTCGGCGACGCGATCGGCTACCTGCTTGAGGGACCACTCACGCTCGGGGGTCCCCGGGGTGCCGCGGAAGTACTTCTGGGCGAGGATGTTGGTGGCGTTCAGGCTCCAGCCGGCAGGGACCTCCACGCCGAGCTGCTCGAAGGCCACCGCGCCCGTGCGGTAGTCGGTGATGCGGGCGTCGCGCCGCTCCCAGACGACCTCGTCGTAGGGGTGCACACCCTCGGAGGTGAAGTGTCGGCGGATACCGATCCCACTGCGCTGTGGAGCGATCGCCATTGCTCTTCCCACCCTTTCCTCTGTCTAGGAGCCTAAGCCCCTGGTGTGTCGGTGGAACGCCCAAACCACAAGATGTTGTGGTCCCCTCCCCTACCACCCACGAGATGCGGTGGCTATTACAGCACTGTAGTTACGAGGGTGTCAACGAAAAGCGGCTTCCATCGTCCCTGGTAGCCGGGCGTTCGCGAAGGTTTGCATTCGTTCGTTCACGCACTTGCGAGCCAGGCCAGGGATGTCCGGCAGCAGCCGAGGATACGGTCCCACCCGTGGCTTGCGTGATCGCCATCGACGCCGGCACCACTGGGGTCCGCGCCCTCGCCGTCAACGAGTCGGCCGAGGTCATAGACGTCTCCTATCGCGAGCTCACCCAGTACTTCCCTCGCCCGGCCTGGGTGGAGCACGACCCCGACGAGATCTGGCGCGCGGTGTCCGAGACGGTCACCGAAGTTGCGCTGCGCCAGCGGGCCCAAGGCCGAAAGGTGGCAGCTATCGGCGTCACCAACCAGCGCGAGACCGTCGTCGCATGGGACCGCAAGAGCGGGCGCTCGCTCCACAACGCGATCGTCTGGCAGGACCGCCGCACAGCGGAACGATGCGACGAGCTTCGCGAGGAAGGCCGTCTACCTGAGGTGCGCGAGCGCACCGGGCTGGTGCTCGACCCCTACTTCTCTGCGACCAAGATGGAATGGCTGCTTCGCCAAGGAGGGGTCGAGAGGAGCCCCGATCTCGTCCTCGCCACCGTAGACAGCTGGGTCGTCTGGAACCTCACCGGCGGGGTCGACGGAGGCGCGCTCTGCACGGAGCCCTCCAACGCCTCTCGCACCATGCTGATGGACATCGCGAACCTGTCGTGGTCCGAGCAGATGTGCGACCTGTTCGGGGTGCCGATGTCGGCGCTCGCGGAATTGAGGCCGTCGTGCGGGCAATTCGGCATGGCCAGAGGAGATGCGGCGTCGGGGGCATCCCTCGATGGAGTGCCCGTGAGCGCGGTAGCCGGCGACCAGCAGGCTGCGCTCTTCGGCCAATCGTGCTTCGCACCCGGCATGGCCAAGGTGACCTACGGCACGGGGTCGTTCGTGCTCCTGAACATCGGTGGAATGTGTCCTTCTCCCACCGAGGGTCTCCTCACGACCGTCGCGTGGGACATCGCCGAGCACGGCGGCGGAGCGCCGGTCGCGTACGCGCTCGAAGGCGCCGTCTTCTCGACGGGCTCGGCGATCCAGTGGCTGCGCGACGGCCTCGGGATCATCGCCGACGCGGCGCAGGCCGGCCCGCTCGCGGCAGGGCTGAGCGACACCGAAGGCGTCTACTTCGTGCCCGCGTTCACCGGAATGGGAAGCCCTTGGTGGGACCCCTACGCGAGAGGAACCATCACGGGGCTGACCCGAGGAGCAGGCAAGGCACATCTCGCGCGTGCCGTCGTGGAGGCGATGGCTTACCAGGTCCGCGACGTCGTCGACGCGATGCGCGAGAGCGGGTCGCAGGTCGCGGCGCTCCGCGCGGACGGGGGGGCGTCGGTCATGGACCTGCTCCTCCAGCTCCAGGCCGACCAGGTGAAGGTCCCCGTGACGCGCCCCACCACCACCGAGACCACGGCCCTGGGAGCCGCGACCATGGCCGGACTCGCCGAGGGAGTCTGGGGATCTCTCGAGGATCTCGCGGCGCTGTGGCACCCGGATCTCGAGTGCGAGCCGAAACGGCCGGCCGCCGCGGACTCTGCATACGCAGGTTGGAAGCGGGCCGTCGAGCGTTCGCTCGGTTGGGCGGCTCCCTGAGCGTCAGAGCCCTGAGCGTCAGAGCGTGGTGAGCGAGGTGGCGTGGGCGGTCACGACCGCGATGGCCTCGGACCTCGGCGAGTCGCCACCGTTGGAGCTCGCCTGCTCGAGCCGCGCTATCTCCGAGCCGCCCACCACGCCGTGCTTCTTCGCGTAGTGGTCCGCGTACTGCTGTCCCGAAAGAGCACGGATCTCGAACATGAGCTCGTCGGTGAGCGACCGCAGGGCCATCGGGTCGGACTCCGAGCCACCTTCGAAGCGCGAGAGGTTGATCGGGTTGCCGAAGCGCACGACGACCTTCTTGAAAGGCCGGGGTCGGTTCGACCCGGGGCGCTGCACCTCACCCGTGCCGCACATGCCCACGGGCACCAGGGGTACCTGGCAGCCGAGCGCGAGACGCGCCACCCCGGTATGCCCTCTGTAGAGCCGCCCGTCGGGAGAGCGCGTCCCCTCCGGGTAGATGCCGAGCACACCACCTGACTTGAGCACCTCTCGAGCCACGGCGAGCGCCCGCTCGGAGGCGCTGCCCCCCTCGCGCCGCATGGGTATCTGGCCGGCCGCGCGGAAGAACCAGGCCGTCTTCCACGAGTCGAAGTACTCGGCCTTCGCCACGAAGGTCACCCTCCTCCGCACGACCAGAGGGAGGAACATCGAGTCGAGGAACGTGACGTGGTTCGGGGCGAGGATGACCGGACCCCGCACCGGGACGTGCTCGGCGCCTTCGACCTTCACTCGCCACAGAAGGCGAAAGATAGGGCTGAGCAGCCCTTTCAACAGCCAGTACGCCACTTCGCCAACGGTAGCGCCTGGAGAAAGCCGGCGGATAGCGTCAACTCGATGTCGCGGCGGCTCACAGCGCGAGGAGAGAGGCGACGCCGGCAGCTGGTCGACTTCGCTGCTCGGCGCTTCGCCACCTTCGGGTACCACCCGACGTCGATCTCGGACATCGTCGACGGCCTCGGGGTCGGCAAAGGCGTCTTCTATTGGTACTTCGAGTCCAAGGAGGAGCTTTTCCGCCAGATCCTGGCCGACGCACAACGAGAGCTTCGCCGCGCGCAGCGTCAGGCGATCGCCGACGAGCCGGACCCGGTGCGCCGGATCGAGGTGGGGATCGGCGCGACCGTCGGATGGCTCGACGACAACCGGCACCTCTTCGTGCTCCTGGAGTTCGCACGCACCGAGGAGCGGTTCGCTTCGTTGATCCGGCGAGGAGAGGAACAGGCGGTCGCCGACACCCTGCCCCACGTGAAGGCCGGGATCGCGGCCGGCCTCATCCGCCGCGCGGACCCCGAGGTCATCGCGCACGGCATTCTCGGTGTCACCGACCACATGGCGCGCGTCCTCATGCTCGAGCAAGGGCGAAGCGCCGGGGAGACCTCGGCTGCGACCGTGTCGTTCTGCCTCGAAGGGATCCTCTCCCCCGCGACCGCCGAGCAACGCCTCGGCAGCGCGGCGAGCTGACAACCTCGCGCTGAGAACAACGGCCCGAGAACAGGCCGCTGCTTATTGGAGCTTCGTGAGGGTGCGGCGCAGATTGCGGACTGCTTGTGAGATTCGCTGCTCGTTCTCGATCAACGCGAAGCGCACGTGGCTGTCTCCTCCGGGGCCGAAGCCGACACCCGGCGAAGTCGCGACCTCGGCCTCGGACACGAGAAAAGAGGAGAACTCGAGCGATCCCATCTCGCGGTAGGGCTCGGGCACCGGAGCCCACACGAACATCGTCCCCTTGGGCTTGTGCAGGTGCCACCCGATCCTGTTGAGCCCGTCGCAGAGCGCGTCGCGGCGCGCCTGGTAGGTCTCGTTGACAAACTTCGGGTAGTTGGGAGCCTCGTTCATGGCGACGATCGCCGCGATCTGGATCGGCTGGAACGTCCCGTAGTCCAGATAGCTCTTGAGCTTGGTGAGAGCTGCGACGATCTCGGCGTTGCCGACCATGAACGCGACGCGCCACCCGGCCATCGAGAACGACTTGGTCATCGAGTAGAGCTCGACAGCCACGTCCTTGGCCCCGGGGACCTGAAGGATCGAAGGCGGCTGGTAGCCGTCGAACGCGATGTCCGCGTACGCGAAGTCGTGCACGAGCACCACCTCGTGCTCGCGGGCGAACTCCACGAGCCTCTTCATCCAAGCGAGGTCCACGCACGCGGTCGTCGGGTTGTGCGGGAACGAGAGGACGATGACCCGCGGCTTGGGCCAGGCCGACCCCCACGACTCCATCAGGTTGTCGAAGAAGGCCTCCGAGGCAGAGTTGCCTCCGATCGGCGAGTCGCCGGCAGCGGGCGCAACCGCGCCGGCCGACTCGTATGCGGGCGGGAGCTCGAGACGGACCTGTCGGACCTCTGCCCCTGCGAACAGCGGCGCGTAGATGTGGATGGGATAGGAGGGCGATGGGACCAGGGCGCTGTCGCCGGGCCCGAGGAGCACGAGCATCAAGTGGGACAGCCCTTCTTTCGCACCGATCGTCGTAACCACCTCGGTGTCGGGGTCGAGCTCCACCCCGAAGCGGCGCAGGTAGAGCGAAGCGACGGCCTGTCGGAGCTTCGGTATGCCCCGGCTGGCGGAGTAACGGTGGTTGCGGGGGTTGTGCGCGGCCTCCGCGAGCTTCTCGACCGCCACCTGTGGAGAGGGGATGTCGGGATTGCCGAAACCCAAGTCGATGATGTCCCGGCCGGCTCGGCGGGCTGCGAGCTTCAACGCGTCGATCTGCGCGAACACGTACGGAGGCAGCCCGTTTATGCGCCGGAATTCCATCTGGAAAGGTTAGAGCACGCGATCGGCGCTCCCGCACGGCACGCAGCCGAGCTCCTATACAGCACCCGCCTGATACCGGTCGGCGCCTCGCGCCACCACCGCAGCGCCGATAGCGCCCGCCCTTTCCCCCAGCGTGGCGAGGCTCACGCTCACCTCGGGTCGCTGGTGGCGTTCTTCCATCATCTCGTCGAACGCCTGGCGCACCGGGTCGAGCACCAGACGCACCGCGCCGACGAGCCCGCCTCCGATGACGAAGGAACCCGTGTCGAGGATGTTGGCGAGGTTGGCGAGTCCGAGCGCCAGCCACCAACCGAGCTCTTCGAGCACCACCCGAGCCTCCTCGTCCCCCGCAATCGCGGCCTGGGTCACGTGCTCGCCTCGAACCACCTCCGGGTCGCCGCCGGCGAGGCTCACCACCTCGGTGAGCCGACCGGCTTGGGCGGCTTCTCTCGCGAGACGGCCGAGACCGCTCCCAGATGCGTAGCGCTCCCAGCATCCGCGGCGCCCGCACGGGCAGACGGGGCCACCCGGGTCCACGACCATGTGGCCTATCTCCCCCGCGAATCCGTTCGCGCCGCGCACGACGCGCCCGTCGGAGACGATGCCGCCGCCGATCCCGGTGCCGAGGGTGACCATGACGAGGTCCGTCGCACCAACCGCCGCCCCGTAAGTCCACTCACCGACCGTTGCGCACGTGGAGTCGTTGTCCACCACGACGCGAGATCCCCGTAACCGTTCGCTCAGCAGTTTGGCGATGTCGAGCCCCGTGCCCACCGGGAGGTTCGGCGCGAATCGGAGCACCCCGGCGTCGTCGACGAGCCCCGGTACGCCGATCCCGACGGAGGACGGCGGCGAGTCGAGTGCGGGCTTCACGCTGTCGGCCAGTTGGAGCGCGACGCTCGTCATCGCGTCGAGCAGCTGCTCCCGTGCGTCTTCGGGCGCCTGCTGGTGATGCATCCCGGGTGTCGGCACCCGGACGTCGGAGAGGACGTTGCCTGTCGAGTCGACAGCTAGCCCTAGCACCTTCGTCCCCCCGACGTCGATCCCCAAGGTCACCTTGTGCCCGGCTCCCGAAGAGGCCGGTGAGGCGGCTGAGGCCGGCGAGGCCGCCGATGCCGACGGGACCGACGAGCTCACGTCGTAAGCGAGGACTCGACGCGTGCTTTGAGCTCCTCGAGCGCCGTGTGCATGATGCGGCTCTGCGCGCGGCGCTTGATGAAGCCGGGCAGCGGGACCCGCAGCCCCACCTCCAGCGTGTAGTTGACCTCCGTACCCCCGTCAGGAGACTGCTCGAACCTGTACTCCCCGTCGTACTTGGACGTGAGGTCTCCGGCCGTCTGCTTCCACGACAGGGACCGGGGCGCGTCGGAGTAGTCGTAGACGAGCGTGTTGCTCGCGCTTCGCCCGAAGGCACCGACGCGGAAGGTGACCTCGGCCGGACGACCCTCGTCGTCACGGCGCACGACGGTCACTTCCTTCACGTCGGCCGCCCATTCCGCATACCGCTCGATGTCGCTCACCACCGCGAAGCACTGCTCGGGTGGCGCGGCTACGACCATCCGCTCCGTGGCCATTACCGTGGCCAGTTCCGCCACTCGGGCTCCTTCTTTCGGCGCTTCCTGCGATTCGTGCCCGTCCGGCTCGGACTTCTCGACCGCTTCGACCGGGCGCATTTGCAGCGGGCTCAGCCTTCCACGTCGGCGAGCGCCGCGGCCAGCCTACGTGCGAGAACGTCGTATCCGAAGTGCTGCTCCGCCCGGCGGCGCGCTGCGTTGCCGAGACGCCTGCGAAGGTCCTCGTCGCTGAGCAGACGGCGAAGTGCGACCGCGACGTGCCCGAGGTCCGAGGGATCGTCGACGACGATACCGGTCTCCCCGTCGACCACGGCCTCGCCGGCTCCCCCGCTTCGGCCCGCAAGTTGGGGGACGCCACAGGACGCGGCTTCCAGGAACACGATCCCGAACCCCTCCTGTTCGAGCCCCGCCCAACGGTTGCGACACGCCATGGCGAACACGTCGGCGGCACCGACGAGACTCGGGAGCGACTCGTCGGGGACCCGGCCGAGAAAACGGGTCGGGCAACCGCTTCTTCGCGCGAGGCGCTCCAGGCGAGCGCGGTCGCGCCCCTCGCCCGCGATGGCCAACGTGAGGCCCGGGAACGAGCCGGTCATCGCCGAGACTGCTTCTATGAGAACGTCCATCCCCTTTCTCGGCACGAGCCTGCTCACGCTCACGACGAGAGGTCCCTCCTCGAGAAGACCGAACGAGGCTCGCGCCTTCGAGCGCTCGGCCGCGCCGAGCGGGTGGAACCGCTCGAGGTCCACGCCCGGGGGGATCTCGAGGACCTCACCGATCTGACCTCGGCTCGCGCGCCGGGCCTCGTCCGCCGGATAGCTCCCAGCGCAGATGACGAGGTGCGCATGCCCGAGCACCGAGGCGAGCGCGCCGCGTGCGCCGGGGAACCGGCCCGGAACGGTCACCTCGGCACCGTGCAGAACGAGTGCGTAGGGGACGCCGAGCGAGGGGCCGATCAATCCGAGCGGCAGCGCGGGGTCGAGCACGACGAGCGAGGCTTGCGATTCGGCGGCCAGTTGGCGGACTCGACGCCGGACGGCGGGAGTGGGCAGCAGCACCCTGGACGGCACCCGCTCGATCCGAAATCCGTGCTTGCGCTGCTCCGCGTCGAACGTCGGGGCCTCGGGGTCCGAGGTGGCGCTCAGGACCGCGAAGGAGGCGGGATCGAGCCTCCTCCAGAGCTCCCAGAGATAGACCTGGATCCCCCCGACCTTCGGCGGGAAGTCGTTCGTGACGAGCAAGTGGCTCACGTGATGCTCCCACCCGCGGCCATGCGCCCATGCTCGCACGCATCGCACTCAGCCCAGTCTCAGCCCGCCTCCCATTGCCTTCGGGCGGTGGAGTGTCGCAGGCCCGGC
>DAIQQK010000189.1:0-5321 GCA_036786835.1 Acidimicrobiales bacterium
ACCAGTCGTCGCGTGCCACTCCGACGATCGGGCAGGTCAGCAGGTTGCGCCGCTCGAGCCGGTAGAGCGAGCGGAACGTCATCTTACGCGCGAGGTCGCCACTGATCCCGAAAATGACCAGCACGTCTGCGGGAACGTTCGACGAGTTCGAAGCCACCTGATCCCCCTTACGGAGCTGACACGGCAATAGGGTCGGCGACGACCTCGAGGTCGTGATGCACAGCCGTCAGCCCTTCTTTTCGGCGTGCCCGCCGAACTCCGAGCGCATCGCCGAGAGGAGCTTGTCGGTGAACTCCCCGGCCTGCCTGGACTCGAGCCGCTCGTAGAGCGAGGTGGTGATGACCGTGGCCGGGACGCCTTCGTCTACCGCGGCCAGGACGGTCCAGCGGCCTTCCCCGGAGTCGGAGACCCGCCCGGCGAAGCCGTCGAGGGAGGGCGAGAGGGCCAAGGCGTCGGCGGTCAGGTCGACCAGCCACGAGCCGACGACCGAGCCGCGCCGCCAGACCTCGGCCACCTCGGCGACGTCGATGTCGTACTGGTAGGCCCACGGATCGCGCAGCGGCGTCGTCTCCGCGTCGGCTTCTTGCTTGCGTTTGCCGGCGTTGGCGTGCTTGATGATGCTGAGGCCCTCGGCGATCGCGGCCATCATCCCGTACTCGATCCCGTTGTGGACCATCTTCACGAAGTGGCCGGCGCCGTTAGGTCCACAGTGCAGGTACCCGTGCGGGGCCGTCCCGTCACTTCGAGTTCGGCTCGGTGTCGGCTCTGCGCTCGACTCGCCCGGGGCGATCGTCTTGAAGATCGGATCCAGATGTCCGACCGGCTCGGACTCGCCGCCGATCATCAGGCAGTAGCCGCGTTCGAGCCCCCAGACCCCGCCGCTCGTTCCACAGTCGATGTAGTGGATGCCCGACTTCGTCAGCTCCTTGGCTCGGGTTATGTCGTCGCGGTAGTAGGAGTTCCCGCCATCGATCACGATGTCGCCTTCGTCGAGCAGTCCGACAAGGTCGTCGAGCGTGCCCTGGACGATTGCGGCAGGGACCATGATCCATATGCCTCTCGGTCGCTCGAGCTTCTTCACGAAGTCCTCGAGCGAAGAGGAGCCGGTGGCGCCCTCGCCCTCGAGGGCTTTGACGGCCTCTGAGCTCACGTCGTATACGACGCAACGGTGCCCGTCGCGCATGAGACGCCGGACCAGGTTGGCGCCCATCCTGCCGAGCCCGATCATCCCGAGTTGCATTGGCGTATCCGTTGACATGAGAGGCCTCCTCAGCCGTTTCCTCGCGCTTCAAGACTCGAACATGAGATGCGCTACGTCGAGACCGCTTCCGACTAGAGCGCTTTCAACTGGCGGTAGCGCCGTATGAGGGCGTTGGTAGACGAATCGTGCGCAGGCTCGGATTCACTGGAGCTCTCGAGCTCCGGGACGATCTGCTTGGCGAGCTCCTTTCCGAGCTCCACTCCCCACTGGTCGAAGGAGTCGATCCCCCAGATCACACCCTGCGTGAACACGCTGTGCTCGTAGAGGGCGACTAGCGAGCCCAGCAGCCGCGGCGTGAGCAACTCGGCCAAGAGGACGTTGGTCGGACGATTCCCTTCCATCACCCGGTGAGGCACGACCGCCTCGGCGGTACCCTCGGCCCTCACCTCCTCCTCGGTCCTGCCGAAGGCGAGCGCCTGTGCCTGGGCGAAGACGTTCGACGACAGGATGTCGTGGTGGTCGCGAAGTGGGTTCAGGCTCTTGGCAAAGCCGATCAGGTCGAGGGGGATCAGCCTCGTGCCCTGGTGTATCAGCTGGTAGAAGCTGTGTTGACCGTTCGTTCCCGGTTCCCCCCAGTAGACCGCACCGGTCTGGTAGTCGACCCGCCGTCCCTCGAGCGTCACGTGTTTGCCGTTCGACTCCATGGTTAGCTGCTGGAGGTAAGCAGGGAAGCGCTTCAAGTACTGGTCGTAGGGCATCACCCCATAGGTCTCGGCGCCGAAGAATTCCGCATACCAGACAGCGAGCATTCCCATGAGGACGGGAAGGTTCCGCTCGAGTGGGGCGCTCAGGAAGTGTTCGTCGATCGCACGGAACCCCGCGAGGAGTTCGCGAAATCGCTCTGGGCCCACGGCGAGCATGGTGGACAGCCCGATGGCCGAGTCCATGGAGTACCGCCCGCCGACCCAGTCCCAGAAGCCGAACATGTTGGCCGTGTCGATCCCGAAGGCCGCTACGCGATCGGAGTTGGTGGACACCGCGACGAAGTGCTTCGCAACCGCAGAGTCGTCCCCCAGCTGGCTCACCAGCCAATTGCGCGCAGAGGTCGCATTCGAAAGAGTCTCGATCGTTCCAAAGGTCTTCGAAGAGACGATGAAAAGTGTCTCCTCGGCGGAGAGATCGTGAGTGGCTTCGACGACGTCAGTCGAATCGACGTTGGAGACGAATCGGAAGGTCATGTCGGGTCGTGAGTAGTGCCGAAGAGCTTCATAGGCCATGACCGGACCGAGGTCGGAGCCTCCTATCCCTATGTTGACCACGTTGCGGATCGGCTTGCCGGTGTGTCCTAGCCATTCTCCCGACAGGACCCGCTCGCTGAAGGTGCTCATCGCGTCGAGCACCTGGTGCACCTCGGCGACAGCGTCGGCCCCGTCCACGAGCAGCGACACATCCTTGGGCATGCGCAAGGCAACATGGAGCACCGCTCTGTCTTCGGAGACATTGATGTGATCTCCGGCGAACATCGCTGCGCGCCGTTCTTCGAGCCCGGACTCCCCTGCGAGCTCGATCAGAAGGCGCATGGTCTCCGCCGTTATGCGGTTCTTCGAGTAATCGAGGTAGATGCCAGCTGCCTCGGCACTGAATCGCTCTGCACGTTCGGGATCCTCCGCGAAAAGGTCGCGAAGGTGTCGACCCTTGATGCCTTCGTAGTGCGCTCGGAGCTTCTGGAACGACGGTCGCTCTCGGAGTGGGCTCGGTGACACGGATCCTCGCCTTTCTCGCTTAGTGACGTCGGGAATCGGACTCTATTCGCTTCGGGGGCCGACGCGGGGCGCCCACGACGCGGGGCGCCGACACGGGGGCAGTCGAGATGGGTTCCGCCGAGATGGGAGGATCTTGTCATGGGGCGTCCGACCTCCGACTTGGCCGGGCTTTGGGAATGGTTCGCACAAACCCAGTGCCGAGGGTACTCGCCGCTGTACGAGCGGATCGCGCTCGAGGTCGCAGGCGATCGCGACGTGCTCGGGCTGCTGGACGAGGCGCCGCCCGCCTCGCACATGCCCCCCGCTCTCCTCGCGGCGGTGCACTATCTGCTTCTCGACGGGCTGAACCACCCGCTCGCGGCCGTCTACGAGGGAGGATCGGATGCTGACCCAGGACCGCTCTTCCGCGACGTCTGTCTTACCCGACGAGAAGACGTGCTCTCGATCCTCGCCACGCGTCGCATCCAGACGAACGAGTGTGGGCGCAGCGCGATCATAGGTCCAGGCCTCACTTGGCTCGCAAGGGAGCTGGACGGGCCCCTGACGCTTGTCGACGTCGGATCGAGCGCCGGCCTCAACCTGCTGTGCGATTCCTACCGGCTCGACTACGACGAGCGCGGCGTGACCGGACCCGCTGACTCGCCGGTCACAGTCGAGTGTCGAGTGACCGGGGGCGACCCGCCGATCGCCGAGCGGCTTCCGCCTCTGGCGGGCCGCATCGGCATCGATCGTTCGCCCATCGACCTCACCGACCCCGGCGACGCGCGCTGGTTGCTCGCCTGCGTGTGGCCCGACACAGGGAGACACCACCGCACCTCGGCCGCAATCGAGCTCGCTCGTAGGGACCCGCCGGCCGTGCTCTTGGGCAGCGCGAACGAGGTCCTTCCCGCGCTGCTCGGCGAGCTGCCATCGGGCTCGGCCGCCGTCGTGCTCACCACCTGGGTGTTCGGCTACTTCTCCTTGGAGGAGCGAAGGCAATTCGTGGAGATCTTGAACGAAGGGTCGCAACGGCGGCGGATCGGCTGGCTGTTCGCCGAGGGAGCAGGGGTGGTGGAGGGTTTCTCACCCGATGGTGCATCCTCGGCGGGCGATGGGCAGGCGCCCGAGCCCGACGTCTTCGGCGCGACCCTCTTCGACAGAGGAGTGAGCCGACCAGTCCTCCTCGGATACGCACATCCGCACGGCCGCTGGATCGATTGGCGCGCCGGACCTCAGCCTTGATCGACGCAACACCTCGGATGGGGTACCGAGCTGCATGCTGTGCGCTCGGCCTGCGATCACACTATGCGCGTCGCGTGCTTTCCCCAGTATGTGTCGCGCAGCAGTCGTTTGTAGAGCTTGCCGGTAGGCAGTCGAGGTAGCTGGTCCACGAAGTCGACCGTCCGGGGGCACTTGAAGTGCGCAATGTGCTCTCGGCAGAAGCCGATGAGCTCACGCTCGAGCTCGGGCCCCGGCTCGACGTCGTCGGCCGGTTGCACGATCGCCTTCACCGCCTCCCCGAGGTCTTCGTCGGGTACGCCGATCACCGCCGCGTCCATCACTTTGGGATGGGTGATGAGCAGGTTCTCGGTCTCCTGGGGATAGATGTTCACCCCTCCCGAGATGATCATGTACGTCTTGCGGTCGGTGAGGTACAGATACCCGTCTTCGTCGAGGTACCCCACGTCGCCGACTGTGCTGGTGTCGCCGGCGGCGTTGCGTGACTCGGATGTCTTGACAGGGTCGTTGAAGTACTCGAAGTTCGTCGAACCCTGGAACCACACGGTGCCAGGCGTCCCCAGAGGGCACTCTTCGCCCTCTTCGTCGAGGATCAACACCTCGCCCACGAGAGCCCGACCGACCGTGCCCTTGTGCGCTAGCCATTCTTCGGAATCGCAATACGTGAAGCCGTTCCCCTCGGTTGCCGCGTAGTACTCGAGGATGATCGGTCCGAACCACTCGATCATCTGCTCCTTGACCGGGACCGGGCAGGGAGCGGCTGCATGGACGACCGCCTCCAACGACGAGATTTCAGCCGTACTCCGCACCTCCTCGGGCAGCTTTAGGAGACGCGAGAACATCGTCGGCACAACCTGAGAGTGCGTGACCTGGTGCCTGCTAACGAGGTCGAGGAACTGGGCCGCGTCGAAGTGCTCCATGACGACGGCGGTCGCGCCCAGGCGGAGGGTGGCGGCAACGCTCGCCTGAGGTGCCGAGTGATACAGCGGAGCAGGCGAGAGGTAGATCATCCCTTCGCGGAAGTGCCAAAGCAGCTTGAGTCCTTCGAGGACGGGCAGGTTCTGCGAGGGAGGGACATCGGGGAGCGGACGCAGGATCCCCTTCGGCCTGCCGGTGGTGCCCGACGAGTACATCATCGG
>DAIQQK010000054.1:0-20366 GCA_036786835.1 Acidimicrobiales bacterium
CGCGACGGGGAGGCGAGAACAGCTCCTCGGGGGCCGACACCCCGACTCGCCGGGCCATTGCCAAGGCTGCCGAGACCACGGTGGTGCAGCGCCCTTCTACGGCGAGACGGTGCACCGCCTCCCAGTCCACCTGCTTCCCGACCTCGACGCAGCTCCCTACTACGACCCCGAGATCCGCGATCCAGATGATCCGCGAGAAGCTGTGGAACGGCTTCCCGGCGTGTTGGGCCAACGAGACGAGCTCTTCTGCAGGTGGCAGGGCGAACGCGGGGGTCCCGAGGATGTCGACGGCCATCCTTCGGGACCAGTAGGCCTCTCCGTCGACTGCCGTGAGTTGCTTGTAGCGCGTTTCGAAGCCGAAGTGGAGCTCCACTGCCAGTTTCGGGACCTCCGAATGGGTGAGGACGGAGTCGTACCGATCGAGCGCGGGTGGGCGGACGACCTCCCAGCCGACCTTCCTGAGCACACGCACCGCGGCGTCGTGCTGTGCCTTCGGAAGAAGGAGGTCGATGTCCACCATGGACCGCAGGCCCGGCTCGGGATAACGGGACGCCAACCACGGACCTTTCAGCACCACTGGCTCCAGTCCCGCATCGGTGAGGGGAACTACTGCGAAGGAAAGGGCTCTTGGGAGCAGCAACATCGCCTCGAGGCGCCCCAGTTCGGCGAGTGACTCGATCTGCCGTCCGTAGTCCCCCAAGGCATCGGTGGCCCGAGCGCGCACGAGGACCCTCCACAAGAGGCCGGCGATGCCGTGATCGGCAGCCGCCCGAGCCAGCACCGCTGGGTCCGGACCCCTCGACAGAGCAGCGCGGACGACGTCGACGTCCGGCTCTATGCGACACGCCTCCCACATGAGCTCGGCGCTCGCGTGCTTGGTCACGTCGGGTGCTTCGTCAGCCATTGGTTTCAGGTTTACTACGGCGAGAACCTGCTGCCTCGAAACATCCATCAGGTGACGAAACGGCCGCCAGGACGCTGGGCTGCCGCTTCGATCGTGAGTTGTAACCCTCTGGTACGTTTCACCTCCTGCGAAGGAGTAGCAGCAACGTGAGCAACTCGATTTCCAGGGATTCGCTTTGAAGACGCGCCGCGCTTACTGCACCATTCTCTCGACGAACTACCTACCGAAGGCTCTTGCGCTCGCGGAGAGTCTCCGGCGCCATGAAGCAGGCGCGTCCCTCAGGATCTTGTTCATCGATATCGAGAGCGAGGACGCGCTTCCCGATCTCGACGGCGTGAAGTGCCTGAGCACCGCCTCATTGGGCGTGCCCCGCCGATCCGTGTTCCAACTTGCGATGTCCTACGAATTGGTGGAGCTGGCGACTGCAGTGAAGCCGCTGTTGCTGAAGGCGCTTCTCGAGGAGAACGACCAGGTGGTGTACCTGGACCCGGACACCTACGTGACTTCGCCGATGGCAGAGCTCTCACCCGCATTGGAGACGGCTCCGGGCGGCATCCTTCTCGCCCCGCACTTCCTCAAGCCCACGACGCCTCAGGCAGAGATCACGGAGGGCCATACGCTCCTGGTGGGTGTCTACAACCTCGGGTTCTGCGCTGTCGATCGCCGGGCACGCGCTTTCCTCGATTGGTGGTGGGACCATCTCAGCAACGAGTGCCTGTACGACCCGCTTTCGGGGCTGTTCTACGACCAGAAGTGGATGGATCTGGGAAGCGATCTGTTCCAGGCCGGCAGTCTTCGCCACTCGGGTTACAACGTCGGCGTGGCCAACCTTTCGGAGCGGCCGCTCGGCCACGATTCCGACGGTTACTACATCTTGTCGACAGGTGAGCGCCTGCGGTTGTTCCACTTCCACGCGTTTGATTCGAGCGCACCCGAGAAGCTCTCGGTCAGGTACAGGCACACCACGGAGAACGAGCTGCAAGACGACAACGTCGTGCTCCAACTCTGCAAGGAATACGCATCAGTCCTGTCCGGGTTCGAGGAGAGTCTTCCCGAAGCACCGCCATACCCTTATGCCGTCGACACCCGCGGCAGGCCCATCACGAGACAGCTCCGGCGCGCTTACCGAAGGGTGTCACAGTCCTCCGACACCCCACTGCCGTCGCCATTCGACCCTTCCGAAGCACGGGAGTACGAGAAGTGGCGGCGCCAGGCATGGCTTCCTATCGCACGAGGGTTGCTCGGCGAATCTGCCAAGTGCGTCCGCATCATCATCCCTGAGGAATACGACAAGGTGAAGAAGCGATTCCCTAGGCTCGCCGCCAAGCTGAACGATCGTTTCTCGAGTGGCACGGGCATGTGGGGCTAGCGGAAACCAGGCCGAGCTCCCTCACGGATGCTTCGTGGGCCGCCGGTGCGATGTGTTCCAGTGGCTCTAACCGCGAGGAAAATCCCTGCTCATCCCCGTCGGGCTGATCCCACGGGACGCAAGATTTGGCGGGAAGCCTCGTTATCACCCGTGCCGGTGCGGGGGGCGAAGTCGTCGCGCGACCAACGTGTCCGGCCGAACAGCCACGCGGGCAGCCAGGACGGGCAGCGAACCAGACATCCGATGAACTCCCTGAAGTCATGAGCTCCCTCACCGACGTCGTCCAAACCCGCAGTGCTCCCGTGACCCCGGCCGCCTCGAGGCGACTGACGATGCCGGCACAGCGCATGCTCGTCCTGACCATCATCGACCAGGGTGCGTCCAGCGTCTCCAACTTTGCCTTGGCGTTCCTCGTCGCCCACCACAGTGGTCCTCGAGCACTGGGGATCTTCGCCCTCGTGACGTCGACATACGTGATCACTCAGGGTGTCGTCCGCAGTTTTTCGAGCAACTGCCTGCTGACTCGTCCCGAGACAGACGACGCGGTCATGTCGCACTACGAACGGGGCGGCTACCTGACTGCGATGCTCCTCTCGACGCTGATGGCTATGGGGGTGCTCGCCGTGAGCCTGGCACTGGCAAGGGACTTCGCCCTTCCCTTCTTCATCTTCGGCTTGTCCTTCCCGCTCATGGCGTTGCAGGACTTCTCACGTTACATAGGCATCAGCCGCCACGACCCTGGGTATGCGATTCGCCTCGACGTGGCCTGGTTGGTGCTCTTCCTGGTGATCTACGCCTTCCTCCACCACAAGGGTTTGGTGTCGATGCCATGGCTGTTCGGCGCCTGGACAGTGAGCGGTGCGGCAGTCGGCCTCACGACCCTGCGGACACACCTGGCGAGGGGCCTTTCGCGTCGCGTGGGTTTCTGGCTGCGCAGTGAACGAGCCGTAGGGCTCCGATTCGCAGGCCAGTTCTTGGTCGCTTCGATCACCAACTACATCGTCTTCTACCTGCTCGTTCTCTTCGTGATATCGGTCGCAGCCGTGGGGACGATCAAGCTCGCTCTGCTGTCCGTCGGTCCAGTGACAGTCATGTCGACCGGGATTCAGTCCGCGCTCATCCCACTGGCGAGCAAGCGGTTCCGCCGCGACCGCCAAGGGGCTCTCCGACTCCTCTTCCTGGCAGGCTTCGGCATGGCGCTCGCTACAGCCTCGTGGGCGGCGCTCATGTACTTTGCACCCGTTCACCTGCTCAGGGGTTACTTGGGACCGACTTGGCCCTTGGCGCGACAGCTCATTCCGCTTGGCGGCCTCTCGGTCACCTTGATGGCCGTTGCAGGTGCAGGAAACTGCGGACTCCAAGCCCTCCGGGCAGCGAAGCAGACCCTGCGGATAGCGCTCGCGTTCATACCGATCGCCCTTGGGTTCCCGATCGCCGGAGCCGCGATCTCGGGCGCTCACGGTTACGTCGTGGCCGCGTCGGCGGCAGCAGCGATCTACGTCGTGGCGGTATGGGCCGTCCTGCTTCGGGTCTCACGCATATCGCATTTCGGTGAAGCGTCGGACTCCCCCACTGCAGAGCCGCTGACCGTGGAGGTAGCAGCGGCCGCGTCTTGAGTAGAGACCCTCCGGGGAGCTCTCGTCCTTGCCCGATCGGAGCCCACAATCCCAGCTCGTAGGCACGACCCTGTCCTCGCAAGGTCGTCGCATCGCGACCGTTTCCAATCGGGGGCCAAGCCTGGGCTTATGCCTTCGTAGCCCTCCGACGCATTGCCGGTACCAGGAGAAGGAGGGAGGATCTTGCCCGCTGTCGGCCACGAGGCTGGGCGCAACTGGAGCGCCTCAGGGCTGCCGGTCGCCAACGGCGACGGGCCCGCAAAGTTGGCTGGCACGCTTCGCCTAACTCGGCCGGACCTGCTCGTCAGGGTCGCTCTCTTCTTTCTCTACCTCGGCATGTTCTTCCTGCCGATGATTCAGATCAAGTTCACACACTCGCGGTCGGTGAGCGACGTCTTCTTCTCCCTGAGCGCCCTCCTCTTGGTCCTGAGCATCCGTCAGCCGCTCCGTGCGCCGAAGACGACTGCTTGGTTCTTCGGTGCCTTCCTCGTCACCGTTGGGGGCATGCTGTCCTCGGTCAATGCCAGCAGCACGCTCGGCAGCCTCCAGGTCGTGAGCAACGGAATATTCGTGCTCATCGTGTGGCAATGGAGTACTCGCCAGCTTCTCGACGTCCCCCTCCGAACGCAATCAGCGATGTCCGCGTATGCATTCGGGACCACCGTCTCGGCTGCTGTGGCGATCATCCAACAAGTGGGTCACACGAATCTGGGCTTCCACCCCGCCTCGGGAGCAACCACTCGAGCAGTAGGTCTTGCCCAGCAGCCCAACGTTGCAGGAGTGACCTTCGGGTTGGCCGTCGTCTTCCTCATCGGGCTCATATTCGCCAGAGGACTAGGCCGCTTCCAACATCGCCTCGTCTTCCTTCTGGTCCTCGGCCTGGCCCTCATGTTCACGGGAAGCGTCTCGGGAATGGCTTCCGTCCTCGTCGGAACCTTTCTCTTGTTGCTCCTGCGAGGCTTCGGCATTCGCAAGGTGCTGGTAGCTGCGATCGTGATCGTGGGTGTGTACCTGGGCGGGACACACCTCGAAGGCCACGGAAAGCAGAATCTCAACCCGTTTGCGCGCCTCGCGGCCACGACTGGCCAGAACACCGGCTACAACACAGTGGATACGCGGATCGCCACGATCAAGAACGCGTGGACCGGAATACAGAAGAGCCCGATCATCGGTCACGGCTTGGACGCAGAATCGTCCATCACTTACGTCGACCCGTACATTGCCGGCGGTACGCCCTACCCGACTCACGATTTCTTCCTGTTGCTTTGGTACGAGGGCGGGATCTTCCTCTTGCTCGGTGTAGGTATTGCGATGGCGTCGGCCTTGAGCCGGTTGTTGCGGAGGCCTCGGGACCCGACAAAGGACACCTTGCTGGCAGGCGTCGTCGTCCTCCTCATCTACGCTGTGCAGGCGCCGGAGTTGTTCGACCGCTGGCTTTGGCTTCCCTTCGTGCTGGCAATGACCTTGCGACCCAAGGTCTCCCCGGCACCTTCCGAACGGTTCCAGCTGGCCGCTAAGGGCAATCCGGTCCCCGGACCCAACTAGGCCCGTCCACCGGACCTAACCATTCGTCCAGGCCCTCACGTAGTCGACCTGGGTCGTGGCGGGCAGCGGGGTCGTCGACGGCTCGAACGCATTCGTGTTGATCCCCAACGCCTGAGTCAGGTTGATGAAGAACGGCTGATCGAAGGGCTCTGGAGCCACTAGCGGCGAAGACGGGATCCAGTGATCGATCAGGCATGTCGTGCCGTTGAACATCATCTTGATCGTTGTGGGAGTCCACTCGACCATGTAGTCGTTGAATTGGTTCCGCTTCATGGGGCAACTGTCGTTGGTGACGACATTCGTATCGGTACTCTGATCGGTGGTACGCGAGTCGTAGTTGTAGTGGATGAAGGGAATGGCCAGCGTCGGATACTTGCTGTAGGTCTCGGCGATGTCGATCTCACCCGAGGCGGGCCAAGGCCCGTACTTCGTTTCGTCCTGAGGATAGAGCCAGAACGAAGACTGCAGCCCTTGCACCGCCGTAGCAGAGACCTTGGCGCGCACTTCGAAGAGTCCGTAGGCCTGAGAAAAGAGTCCGGTGGTGGAGACGTATCCGCTCGTGTAGCGGGTATAGAAGCTCCCCTGGGGGTCGGTGCAGCTGAATTCCCTGGTTTCTTTGCGTGCGACCAGGTTCAGATACCCATTTCGCACGAAGATGTTGTTGGGCGTGTTGACGAAACAGGCTGTCTTCCCCGATGTGTATCCGAACGAGGCCGTCGTGACCGCTGTCCATTGGCTCGCGTCCAAAGATGTGCCGCTGAACTCCGAATCAAACGTGCATGACCATGTCTGCCCGTCGAACGAACGTGTCTGCTGGTTTCCGCAGTTCCCTCCCGGCGACGCTGTCGCTGCCTTGGTCGAAGTCGCGGCAGCGGTTGTCGACTTTCCGGGAGAGAGCGAACCGTGAGCGTCCGCACCCGTCGATACAGATGCCACCAACCCCACGCACGACGCAGAAGCAGCCAACGTCACGACGCCCAGCCAAAAATGCTGTTTACGCACGCTTCGAGCTTCTCCCGCCTCGGTACTCCGCCGCCTCGATCTTCGGTGCCGCCACTGCTTCCCGGCTATGGACGGAATCGAACTCCGTCCACCTCAAATGCTACAGCCTTATACAAGCTGCAAGTGTGCTTAGGCCCTTCTTGAACAGCGGCGGCGATGACTGTCAGTACTCGGACGGCGGGTAGCCCAGCTTCTCGATCAGCCCGGGTACCACCTTCTCGACGGCGGCATAGTGCTCTGGCTTGAAGAGCTCCCGGAACCCCTGGCGATGGACCCTGTAGTGCGACTCCGAACCGGGTTTGCGATCTTCCAGATCCCGGCGCTGCAGTGCCTCGCGTGAGGTCTCGGCCAACACGGTGTCCATCTCGGACTGCGAGAGATGCACCCCGCAGTGCTCGAGCATGCCGGAAACTGCACCAGTGGGGTCGGCAGCGATGTCCTCCAGCCGCCAGGTAGCGACACTTTCATCGGTCTTTTCGACCCCGACCCATGTCTCCATATCGCGCAGGTGGCCCTCTCCGTAACGTAGGAGCCAGTGCATCGCCTCGTCGATCGATAGCCCGTCCAGCGCGGAGCGGATCTTTGGTGCATCGAGGGCGCGGACGGTTCGGTGCGTGAACGAGGAGAAGTATGCCGACACGACGATGTCGCGGGGATCTCGGAAGACGTAGACCATGCGGTGAGGGAGGGGCTTGGGCATCGCCCGGTACTGCTCGTAGGAGATGTACAGACCGGGCACGAACGTTCCGCCGGGAAAGCCGTGGAGCGGGCGCTGCCAGTAGTCCAGCTGTGGAAGCGTGAACAGCCCTGTATGCGAACGGACGACGGGGTGGTCGAAGACTGCCTTGGCCCACTGGCTCCCCGACTTCGGGCATGACCCGGCGAAGATGTTTGCCACCGCCGGCATCTTCCCCCGCGCTTGTAACACCTGCGCACGGCCGCGAGCCGCGAAGTGTGCCCCGTACTTGACAGCGTTGCGGGCAGGTTCCCACTGCACGACGCGGGTCACCGTGGCGCGCACCCGCCCCGCTTCATCGGTTACCTGTGCCATTGTCATCGCGCTCCCGCGGCTGATCTGCTCCTCTATCCCTTCCTGCGCCAGTAGGCGCCGAAGCCGTCGATGTCGACGATCTCCTCGTCGATCCCGTTGGCCTTGCGATAGTCGACGATGGCTTGGCCGGCCTGAGACTGGTGGCTCCCGAAGTCGTCGACGATGCAGTAGCCCCCCGGCGAGAGCTTGGGATAGAGGGCCTCGATCGCCTGCCAGGTCGACTCGTACATGTCGCCATCGAGGCGCATGACCGAGAGCGCCTCGATAGGCGCCTTGGGCAAAGTGTCCTTGAACCAACCGACGAGGAACTTGACCCGGTCGTCGAGCACCCCGTAGCGCTCGAAGTTGTGGCGCACCTGGTCAGCTCCGACGCTGAGCCCGCTGCGCGTGTGCAGGTCGTCTCCGGTGTCGGCCGGGTACAAGGCGGCATTGGGAGGGGGTAGTCCCTGGAACGAGTCGGCCACCCAGACGACGCGGCTGGTGTCGCCACGCGCCAGCAAGTTCGCCTTCATGAAGATGCAGGCCCCGCCGCGCCAGACGCCGGCCTCGATCAGGTCGCCGGGAATGTCGTCGTCGAGCACGCTCTGGATACAGTGCTGGATGTTCTCCATACGCCGCAGGCCGATCATCGACTCGGCCCGCGTCGGCCAGTCCCGTCCGACCTCTCGCAACTTGGGGTCATAGGGCTTCTTGTAGACGATCTCGACCTTCAACCTTGAGGCCACCTGGGCCGCCAGGTTCCCGGCGCGGCGCTTCAGCGAGGTCGAGCCTGCGGTGCGCACACCACCCAGGATGCTGTCGTTGTCCTCGGCAAGCGCACCGGTCAGGCTTCGCTTGAGCAAATCGAGGTAGAGGCGTGTGACTTCGGTGGTCTGCTCGAGAGGCACGGGGCACAGAGTAGCAACCGCCCTCGTGGGCTCCCGAAATCGGACCCCAAACTCAGATCGTGTAGCGGCGCGCTTCAGCGTCCCCGCGATGAAATACGCGTAGGTCGGGCAGTTCCCGCACCGCCTCCGCGGGGTTGCCGCGATAGAACGTCTGTTCCTTGGTCAGCTTGGTCGTGACCACGGAGCCGGCCGAGACGATGCAGCGCGCAGGCACCCGCGTTCCGCTCAGGAGGATGCACCCGGACATGACGCCGCTCCGCTCCCCGATCTCAACGGGGCCCGTGGTCTGCACGTCCCGCGCCAAGTTGAGGCTGTGGGTCAAGATCTGGCAGCGGTAGCCCACCAGCCCGGCGTGGTCACCGATCTCGACGCGATCGGTGCAATCGATCTCGTGGCCCACGGTCACCTTGGCCCACTCCCCGAGGATGAGACACGGTTGGTGCTCCGAGGAATCGAGCACCTGCCGGGCGACGGGATGTGCCTGGATGAAATTCCGGGTGGCGATGCTCGCGCCCTTCGCAAGCCGCAGTTCCTCGAGGCCCCTGATCACGTTGAACGACCCGATGTTCGACTCCGGTCCCATCGACACGTGCCGAACAAGGAGGAGACTGCGCCCGATGTGCGCCGTCGGGTCGATGTCCCATCCCAACACCAACCGTCCCACTTGGGCACGCAGTGACGGTGGGAGCACCAGCATCACGAAGGCCCAGAGCCGGCGCACGCCTAGCCCTTCTTGCGCCAGAGGGCGCCGTGGCAGTCGACGTCGACGATCTCCTCGTCGATCCAAAGGGCGTCGTCGGTTGCCTGCTCGACGCGCACGGGCCGAAGAGTAGCATCCGCCTTCCTGGGCTCCTGAGTGCTCCCGACGGCCTTTCATCGGTGGTAGCCCGGCCCTGAAATCGGCCCTGGGATACCCTTATGCCCTGGTCACGGGTTCAGAGAGTACGGAGGAGCCTCCACAAAATGCCCCGATGACCCGCAAGCCTCACCCCGTTTCTCCGTTGGTTGATTGGGAGCAACAACGCCGCCCAGAGCGGCCCCGAACCCGATGAACCTTCTTTCATTCGCCGATATCGAAAGGACCCGACTCCGGTGGGCACAGACCAGGAAAAGGCACAAGCTGTCATCAGTGAGTTCCTTCAGCGAATCGAGAAAGGTGTCGGCGGATGGACCGACGAGACCGGCCTGTGGGGAGAGGGGCTCGGCCTCGACTCTCTCGAGGCGGCAGAGCTCTCAGCCATGCTCGAGGACGAGTTCGGGTCCGATCCCTTCTCTGCAGGTGGCGAATTGCCCGAGACGGTCGGCAACGTCATTGCCTTCTACGCCACCGTCTCGACCTAGATGATCCATCTGTTGGAAGCGGCGGCCGCCTCGTCACCCGACCAGGAGGCAGTCGTCACGTCAGAGAGCTCCGCAACCTACGGCGAGCTCCTCGACGGGTCGCGGCGCGTCGCCACCGCGTTGCGCAGGCGAGGTATCACCCGGTTCGCAGTCGTCGAGCCCGATGCCGGCTTGGTCCTCCGATTGCTCGCGGGAGCTGCTCTCGCCGGCGCTGAGCCCTGCCAGTACCAACCCGACACGGACGGGACCGAGTTCGTCGACCACGCCAGTGTGCTCGACCACAAGTTCGTCGTGACCCGCCGTGATGATCTCAGCGGTGCATTCGACTTCATTCACCCCGACGAGCTCACCGCCGAGTCGGGCGACAACACTGTCGTGCCGGAGGACGACAGCGCCCAGCCCCTTCTCATTCGCACCACGGGAACTACTGGTCAGCCCAAAGCAGCGCGCCACGATTGGCGGGTCCTGGGGAAGACCGTGGCCAACGTCCGCCCGAAGCCGGATCACCGCTGGCTCCTCGCCTACGGCCCGCAGCAGTTCGCCGGCATTCAGGTGCTACTGCACGTCGTAGCGAGCCGGGCCACCCTCGTCGCGCCCTTCCCGCGCCAACCCAAGAACGGCTTGGAGGCTCTGCTCACCCAACGAGTCAACTGCGTGAGCGCGACTCCTACGTTCTGGCGCTTCCTCCTGGCCGAGGCCAGGAGCCGCAAGACCACCTTCCCGCCCCTCGAACAGATCACCCTCGGTGGCGAGGCCAGTCCGGCCGACCTCCTCGAAGAGATCCGCGCCATCTTCGGCGACGCCAAGGTGTCGCAGGTCTACGCGTCGACGGAGTTCGGGTCCATTACGTCGGTCAGCGACTGCAAGCCCGGAATCGCTGTCGACTCGCTCTACAGCGAGTCGAATCCCGCGTCCAACGTGCGCGTCGACGACGGTGAGCTGTGGGTCCGGGCAGGTGCCGGGATGCTCGGCTACGTGGGCGAATCGTCCCGCGCCGAGTCTGCAGGGGCCTCTGAGCCCGTAGGGTCCGCTGGGGGTGAATGGCGGCGCACCGGCGACCTCGTCGAGATAGTCGGTGACCGTGTGATGTTCAGGGGACGCAAGTCCGAGGTCATCAACGTCGGCGGTGTCAAAGTGCACCCACTTCCGGTGGAGGACCGGATAACCGGCCTCGAGTCCGTGGCAATGGCTCGGGTCTTCGGTCGCCCCAGCAAGCTGACGGGAGCGATTGTCGCGGTCGAGATCGTGCCGGTGGGCGGCATAGCCGGAGCCCACATCGAAGGCATCCGCTCGGAGGTCAAGGCGGCAGTGGCGGACCTGCCCCGGGCCTGGCACCCGCGCAGCGTCACCTTCGTCGACACAATCGAGACCCGGGGCGGGAAGACGATCAGGGGGATGCAGGACTGATGGCCGACGAAATACGCGTTGCACTCGTCACCGGAGGCAGCAAGGGCCTCGGCGCTGGACTGGTCGAGGCCTATCTGGCCGCCGGCTACTGCGTGGAAACGTGTTCGCGCTCGTCGACCGACACGGTGCGCGCCTGGGAGGACGATCCCCAACTGAAGGAGCGCTTTCACTTCGCCACGGCGGACGTCTCGCGTCCCGACGACGCTGAACGGTTCGTGAAGGATGCAGCGAAGCGGTGGGGCCGCATAGACGTGTTGGTGAACAACGCCGGAGTGGCGCGCGAAGGGGTCATCGGCTTGTTCGGGAACGAAGCTCTCGACCAGGTTGTCGACCTCAACTTGAAGGGCACCGTCTACGTCACGCGCGCGGCCAGCCGGGTGATGCTACGACAGCGCTCCGGCGCCATCGTCAATATCTCCTCGGTAATCGGCCTCTCGGGATACCGAGGTCTTTCCGTTTACGGCGCCACAAAGGCGGCGCTCGACGGCTTCACCCGAGCCCTCGCCCGAGAGCTCGGGTCGCGCGGCATCACCGTGAACAGCGTCGCCCCCGGCTACCTGCGCACCGAGATGAGCCACGGTCTCGAGGAGGATCAGCTTGGGCAGATCACGCGGCGAACACCGCTTGGACGCCTGGGCGAACCGAGCGACGTGGCCCGGGCCGTGCTCTTCCTGACCGACCCAGCGAACACGTACCTGACCGGCCAGGTCATCGTCGTCGACGGCGGGCTGACCTGCTGATCACGGGCCGCGGGTTACCGCGAATACCTGTTTAGACCGAGACCTCGTCCGGATCGCGTTCACGCCGGGCCCCAGTCCGCGCTGCGATCCCCGCCACGAGCCGTTCCGCCAGCGGCGGCGCCAGCTTGGCGGTGTCTGTCGCAACATTCAGCACCAGCTCACCGCGATAGGTACTGGCAGTGACAAAGGCAAGCTGGTTCGGCCCCGGGCACATCGTGGCCGTCAGGCGACGCACCCAGGGTGGGTCTTGAGCGTGGTCGAAGACGCCGAGGTTGCTCAACGTGATGTTCTGCGGCGTCGACGCCACCCAGCGGGCGAAGGATGCGAAGCCGGCGTCGGTCGGCTCGAAGCCTCCGATGCGGGCGATGCGGTAGAAGAGGTGGCTCTCGCCGCGCGCCACCTCGCGCGAGATCTGCTCGCCGATGGTGCGGGTGAGCGTTCCCCCCGTCTCTGCCGAGACGAGGTACGGGGTGCAGAGCATCCCGATGGCCACCATCATGTCGTCCTCCGGGAGCGGTGGTTCGACCCGCTGGCGCAGGTCGGTCGCCGCAGCCAGGCAGATCGTCCTCGCATCGCCGTCCTCGAAGAGCGCCGCGGTCGACTGCAGGAGCGCCGCAGCGATCTTCCCGGTGACGGTCCCGCCGGCCGCCCGGGTCTCGGCCACCAGCCGCCGCGCCGCCTCGGGGTCGAGCACGAGCACGTCGTCACGCGGGATCTGAGCCGTGACCTCGCGCGCGTGGAACGGCAGGGCGCTCGGCTCCGGCTGTCCCTGGCGCTCGGCCCGGATCTGCGACAAGACGTCGACGACAGCACGCGGCGGGCGCAGTTCTGCAGGGAGCCGATCGTGCAGCGGTGTCGGCACCGAGCCGGGCACGACCTCGAGGGCCGCATCGCCGGCGTCCACCAGCCGGCAGAGCTGCTGGAGCAGGCGGCTCGCCGCGCTGCCATCGACCATCGCGTGGTGCACGACGACCACGACCACCGAGCGGTCCCGCCCCTCGATGGGAAGGTACACACATCGTGCCAAGGGGCTCGGCGCGGGGTCGAACGCCGACGCCATCATCTGTTCGACCGGGATCGCCTCGTCCTCACGCAGCGGCGCCTCCGTCAGGGGGATCTCCCCCTGCCCCTCGGTGAAGACAAGCTCCGAGCCGACCACCTCGATACGCGCTCGCAGCAGTGGGTGGCGGCGCTGGAGCGCCGCCAACGCCCGGCCGAGATCCTCGGCGGGGATCCGGCGGTCCAGCTCCGCGATCAGGACGGCGTTCACGCTCGTGAAATGACCGAGTAGCCAGAAGTACCGCTCTGCCGGATCGAGCACGCGCATCACCCGCTGGCCATCCACCATCGGCGCGGAGGATACTGCAGGGCTCGATCCGTTCCTCGACGGATCATCGGCACGAAGGGAATAACCCACGGCCATCCCTACCTACCGTCCGTCTTTCGACCCTTCGGTCCTACGTAGCAAGGGACTCGTCTTGCCATACGCGTACGTACTGGACCTCAGTGGTGGCCGGAAGAGGCGTGGTGGCCGGATCGTAGTTGTTGCCGCGGACGCCGAGGGCCTGCGTGAGATTCATGAAGAACGGCACGTCGAAAGGTTCATTCCCCGACTGCGGAGGCATCGCCTCCCAGTGATCGATTAGACACGTCTGACCATTGATGATCACGTGCAAAGTCCCGGGTGTCCACTCCAGCACGTAGTCGTTGAATTGGCCGGGGATGATGGGGCAGTTGTCGTTGGTCACGACATTCGTGTCGGTCGCGGCAGTGGTCGGCCCATGCATGTAATGGATGTACGGAATTGCTACCGACGGGAGATCGCTGAAGATCTCGGCGAAGTCGATCTCTCCGTGGTAGCCATGAGGAAGAAGCCTGTTGAGGCTTTCCGGGTAGAGCCAGAGTGACGACTGCAGTCCTGCGGTCCTGGCAGTCGGGACTTTGGCGCTCACCTCGAAGCGGCCGTAGGCCTGGCTGAAGCGTTGATAGGTGCTGAGATAGCCGCTCGTCTCTTGGGTGACGAAAGACCCTTCAGGATCCTGGCACTTGAACGCCGAGTCCTCCTTTCGCGCTGTAAGGCTGAGGTAGCCGTTGCCCACGGAGATGTTGTTGGGGCTGTCGACGAAGCACGCGGTCGAACCTGAGGTGAAACCAGACTTAGCGGTGGTGATCGCCTGCCACTGGGCCGGGTCATAGCTGGTGCCGGTGAACTCGGAGTCGAAGGTGCACGTCCAATTGACGCCGTCGCTCTCCAGCTTGGGTTGGCCCCCACAACTACCACCCGCACTTTGTGTAGACGTAGTGACCTGATTGCTTGCCTCGGGGCTCCGGTTGGATGCCGTTGCATCTACCTGTGAGTTCGGCGGTGTGTTAGCCGGGGTCGAGGAGGCCTGAGATCCTGGCGCAGGAGGCTGTGATTCCGCTCCCGGACCTTCGCCTCTGACCGCAAGCGAGGAATGGTGATGGAGCTTGGAACCTTGGCTGCTGTTGCATGTCACAAAGATCCCCAAGCCTCCGAGGGCAGCGGCGGTACCAGCCGCGAGAACAGCGCGCGCGCGTCGCGTGCTCAAGGTTGGTGACTGCATGTTGTAACAACGGCGGTGGCAAGGAGGCCTTGTGCAATCCCTTCGAACGGCGTTCGAAACCCTACGGAGCAGCGCCTTTGTAGATGCTCAGCTCCAGGCCCGGACGTAGTCGACCTGGGTGGTCGCCGGCACCGGGGTCACATTGGGATCGAAAGCATTCGTGCCGATCCCCAGCGCTTGAGTCAGAGCGATCACGAACGGCTGGTCGAACGGCTGGGGCTTGACCAGGGGCGACGCTGGGTCCCAGTTGTCGGTTAGGCAGGTTTGGCCGTTGTAGTAGATCGTTATCGAAGACGGAGTCCATTGGACGTCGTAAGTGTTGAATTGGGAGATGTCGATGGTGCAGTCGTGTGCGGTGACGTTCGGGTCGGTGCTCGCTGAGTTGTAGTGGATGTAGGGGACGTCGAGGTTCGAATACTGGCTGTAGAACTCGGCGAAGTCGATCTCACCCGATCCGGGCCACGCCCCATACTTGGTGGCATTCTGCGGCCAGAGCCATAGAGTCTCCTGCAGTCCTTTGGCTGTGACCGCGGGAAGCTTCGCACGGACCTCGAACAGTCCATAGGTCTGGTTGAACAAGCCATAGGTGGAGACCATGCCGCTCGTGTACTGGGTGGTGAAGTTGCCATAGGGATCGACGCACGTAAACGGGGATGCTTCCTTACGAACGGTCAGGTTCAGCGTGCCGTCCGAGACAGAGACGTTGTTGGGGCTGTCCACGTAGCACGCCGGGTAAGTGGTCGGCCCTGTGACATAACCACTGGTGGCTGTCCGTTGCACCACCCACTTCCTGGTGTCGAGCTGGGTCCCGTTGAACTCGTCGTCGAAGGTGCAGCTCCACGTCCCGCCGCTGATCTTGGCGATATTGGCCCCACCTCCGCACGAGGTTTGCGCGCCGGGAGCGGTCGTCGTGGTGGTCGTGGAGGTCGTGGTCGTGCTGGTGGTCGTAGAGGACGTGGGTTGATGCCTCGTCGACCAGGGAAGGACGGAATTCGTCGACAGCGCTCCCGAGTGGATCCTGAAGGCCGCTGTGCTGGAGACGCCGGCGGCTCCTCCCGCGGCGGAAGGCGAAGACGCGGTCGAGGCACCGGAAAGCTCGAGCGCCACCATGCACAGGGCTGTCAACGAAACGGACCAGGTCAGAGCGCGGGCGCGGCCGCTCCACGAGGGGCGCCGGGGGGTTAGTTGCATATAGTGAAGTTCGGCAGATCGCAGAACCCGCTTGAGGCGAAATCGCCTAGATCTTGTTCGTTTTCGGGCGCGTCGAGACCCCCGACCCCGACGTAGGCGACATCGGGCCAGTCCCGGGTTCGTACAGGGAATATGAGCCCGCAACGAACGCCTAATAAATAGAGCCTCCAGGATCATCCCTGCCGTGCTCGACGCCGCGTCGGTGACGCTATAACTGCCGGACGTCGATCGTCGAAGAACCCGCCGGGCCTTCGCTGCGGAGGCCGTTGCGGGGTGATCGAGCTGGATCGAAGGTGCCTTCGCGGCCCCGACCAGGGGGCCGGAGGCGCCGTGACCCGGTCGGCCAACCTGTATGCAAGTCGCTCGTAGTTGACTCGCCACCCGCGAAAGTCCGGCCACGCTTCTTCTGCAGTCCTTTCCACCGCGAACCCGACGTCTTCGAGCATCGATACGGCTTGCACGAACTCCTCGTAGGTCAGCTGAATGGGTCCTTCGGGGCTCGGATCAGGATCCACTTCCCACCCCAATGTGGTGGCGATTCGCTGCAGAGCGGTGAATCCCATCCGCAGGCACAGGCGCGCTTGCGAGGAGGCGGTGCTCGGCGCCAGGGCCAGGTGCATCGCTGCTGCGTCGAGAACCGCGAGCAGCCCGACGAGCCACGAGAACCAGGGCTCAGGAGAGCGAAACAGGAGCAGGACTGGGTACGTCGTGTGGCTTTCGGCAATGTCTGCCGCACACTGCTCCCACGCCGCATAGAAGTCCGGTAGGGCATCGGTGATCCCGACGAGTTCGTGCCGGGCGAGGACCTCTGGTCCCCAGGCCGGAATCCCGGCCCGGCTCTCGAGCATCGCCACCAACACCTCCCGCCGATTGAACGCGCCGTAGAGAGCGGGCAGATACGCGATCTGTAGTGCGACCACGATGGCCCAAATAGCACCAGCCGTGATGTCGACGCTTCTCAGCTGGGTTCCCCCTACGTGAACCGACCCGAGGGTGAACAACGACACCGTGCTCTGGACGAGAGCATTGGCGAAGTCGTGGGTCGTGCCCTCGAGCATCAGAGCGAATCCGAGGATGAGGCACCCCGCCCAGAACATGAGCTGAGCTACGAGCGCAACTGGGGCAACGGGAGCCAGTAAAGCGTCTTTCGTCTCGTAGTCGGTGACGAAGCGGGTCAAAGCCAGGAACGCCAGCCGCACCGCCCTGTTGACCACGAGGGACAGTCGTTCGAAGCCCTTGGGCCGCCTGGGAAGCACCATCGTGAACAGGACGCTCGCACCGGCGAGGAGCGCGACGACGACTCCGAGCGCGAACAGGAACTGGTCCATCGCTACATCAGTGCGCAATCAGTGCGTCGGTGAGACCATCGATCCCTGCGAGTCTGTCCGCCATCTCGCCGCTCAGCTGATGACGAGCCGATAGGGCGCCGGGAGCCAGGTAACTCACCTTCGTCTGCGAATCGTCGTCCCACACCAGGACCTTGAGTGGCAAATCCAACGCCGCAAGGGGAAATGCCACCATCACCGGTGTTCCCGCGACCGGGCTTCCGAAGATGACGACCTTCGTGTCTCGTAGCTCGAGTCCGCTGTCTCGAGCCTCACCGCTGTGGTCTATGACGGCAAACAGCTTCATTCCGTTGGCGACGACCATCTCGGAGAGGCGTTCAACGGTCTCGTTCACCGAGCGAGGGCTGATCTTGGTCACCACCCCTGGAGACCTGAGGTGCCCGAATTCGCCCACGGGCTCATTATCCACGATCCGCGAGCACTTTGGGGGTGCCGCACCGCGGCGCGATCGCAGGAGTCACCACCCCTTTTCACAGGGCACCAGTGCGCGCACCGTTCAGTTCGGCAAGGATTGCACCCATGCTCGACCATTTCTCGATTCAGTGCGCCGACTCTGCAGTCAGTGCTGCCTTCTACGACGCCGTGCTGGCTCCGCTCGGCGCTGGCCGAGTGATGGAATTCGGACAGGTGATCGGCTACGGCCCCGCGTCCAAGCCCGAGTTCTGGATCGGCCCTCAGTCGACCGGGGAGGGCTTTCGAGAGTGCCACATCGCGTTCGGTGCGCCTGATCGCGCCGCCGTGCGTGCCTTTTTCGAAGCAGCGATCCAAGCGGGAGCGAGCACTCTCCACGAACCCCGGTTGTGGTCGGAGTACCACGCCAACTACTACGGAGCTTTCGTCCGTGACCCTGACGGCAACAATGTCGAGGCGGTTTGTCACTTGCCGGAGTGAGCATCGCGGTTCCGATTGGGTGTGGTGGACTTCCGTTCGCCACAGCCGACCTGGTGTGATCAGGCAGATTCCAAGTTCTTGGCCCGGAACAGGATCCGATGTAAGGCTGCCGCCACTGCGCCGCCGACGACCGGAGCCACGATGAATAGCCAGACTTGGCGCAGCGCGGTGCCACCTACGACCAGCGCCGGCCCGAGGCTGCGCGCTGGGTTCACCGAAGTCCCGGTGATGGGAATGCCGATGAGGTGCACCACGGTGAGGGTCAAACCGATGACCATGCCCGCGGTCGCGGCGTTCGCTCCCTTGCTCGTGACGCCCAAGATGACAAAGACGAACAGGGCTGTGAGCATGGCCTCCGCGAGAAACGCTCCTCCGCCCCCGATGTGAATGTGGCTCGCCGCTCCCCAACCGTCGGCTCCCAAGCCTGTCGTCTTGCGGTTGTAGAGCGGAGTGGTGCTGAACATCGCCCATAACAGCAAGGCACCGAGGATTCCGCCCGCGAACTGGGCGATCCAGTACCCCACCGCCTCGGTTATTCCGATGCGGCCGCTCAGCAGAGCGCCGACGGTGACGGCCGGATTGACGTGGCAACCTGAAATCGGTCCGAGCACGTAGGCCAATGCGAGGAGCACCAGCCCGAAGGCAAGGGCGGTGGCCACCACCCCCGCCGCAAAGCTGCTTCCGGTGACGCCGAAGCCGAAGCAAAGTGTCGCCACGCCGACAGCGAAAAAAACGAGAAAGAAAGTGCCAAGCAGCTCTGCTGCAAGCTTTCGAGCCACGTCAATCCCCTTTCGAAGCCTCGCGATTGGACGCTACTCCGGTAAGTCTCTTGGGGTGAGGACCAGATCCCTCACTCGAGGCAGCCACCGGCTCAGCCGAACACCCATTGTCGGCGGCCTTGCGCATTCAGCAGCCGACCGAATTGGAGTCCCGGGAAATGGGCCGCCGCGGCTGGAATGTCGGTGCCTTCGAGCTCCCGAGCCAAGGCTTCGCGCGAACGACGGGCGAGATCCTTGTCGACATCGCTGATGGACTCCCAGTCGTCGCTGAGCAACTCCGCGGGGCAATGCACGACATCCCCGAGCAGCATGGCGCGCTCGGTTCCGGAGGAGATCACGATGACGGTGCTGCCAGGTGTGTGGCCCGGTGCGCTACGGACGGACAAACCCGGGAGGATCGTCGTGTCCTCACCCCATGGTTCCAGCCGGTCGGCGACGGGCGGAAGCAGCTCCGATGCCGATCGGCCACCCATGAACGAGACAGCGAGGCTGTCGTCGAAGGGTTGCGGTCCCATGAAGAAGGTCCAATCGGCCTCGTGGCAACGGTACGTCGCATTCGGAAAGAGGCGAGTCTCCCCGTCTGTGGCCCATCCAAGGTGATCGAAGTGGAGGTGAGTGAGGACCACATCGGTCACGTCGGACGGGTCTACGCCCAGCGCGGAGAGGTTCTTCATGAACGAGCCGGTCCGTTCTGAATCAGAGTGCGGACCGATGCCCGTGTCGACGATTGCGAGCCGGTCGCCGCTTCGGACGAGGAAGCCGCCCATCTCGAAAGTGAGGAGGCCATCGTCGTCGAGGAACCGGCTGTGTTGCTCCCAGTCCTGATCCGTCTTGTTGAACATGAACGAAGGTGGCGCCAACAGACTTCCGTCAGAGACGCCCTGGATGGTGATCTCCCCGACCTGCATCTCCGTCAGGCTACCGAATCCGACGACCTATCAGAGAGAGGGAAGTTGTCACGGAAACGGCACCTGTCCGAACAGAGGAAAGCTACACAGGGTTGCGTGTAGGCGGCAGGACTTTGAGCGATGTCCACCGTGCACACCGCCGCCAGCACCGCATACTGTGACCCAAGTGATCGTCACCTTCACGCCAGCCCGCCGAAAGCCGCGAGGGAGCGGATGACAACTGCTGTTACGACGATTGAGATACCTCGGACGACCGAAGATGAGGGTCCAGGTCGGCTCCCTACGACACTCGCATCGGCTCAAGCCGCAATCACTCAACGCCGCGAAAACTGATCGGGTCGGTCCAATCCCTGACCGCACGAACACCGCACGTTGCGGGCGGGTCATCTCGCGGAATGGTCGGGTCGAGGCGTAAGCTGATGATGGCCGGATGAGGGGGTGCACCATGAACACGTGGTGGCAGGAAAGACCGGTTCGGATGGCTGGCCTCGCCTTTGGTGGGAGCCTGTTGGTTTCGGCTTGGCGAGCTGCCAAGGGCTCTCGACCACCGTGACGTCGGTGACCGGTACCTACGAGCCGTACAACCCTTCCTTGGGAAATCAGGGCCTGCCAGCGGAGCAGGTGGACTTCACAGTTGCCGGTTACACCAGAGGTGACATCGTCTGCTCCATTGAGGTCTTCGACAACTCGGGGCGACGAGCCGGAAGTACCGTCGCCACCATCAACCCTGCAGCCGGCAGTGGCGGGACGGGTCTGCCCCCAAATCGGTTGACTCGTTGCTTGTCCAGCTCTAAGCGACATTCT
>DAIQQK010000190.1:0-5275 GCA_036786835.1 Acidimicrobiales bacterium
TCCGCCGTACCCCACCCTGATCGAGTACTCCGGATACGGGTACGCCGATCCCGCCGGACCCGTGAACGGCATTGCGGTCATCGCGAACCTCATGGGTTTCGCAGTGGTCGACGTGAACATGCGCGGGACCGGCTGCTCGGGCGGCGCGTTCGACTTCTTCGAGCCCCTGCAGAACCTCGACGGTTACGACGTCATCGAAGCCATCGCGCATCAGCCGTGGGTGCTCGACCACAAGGTCGGGATGATGGGCATCTCGTACGGCGCGATAAGCCAGCTCTTCACCGCGCAGCTCGATCCGCCGGACCTCGAGGCGATCTCGCCGCTCTCCACCATCGACGCCACCGCTTCGACGCTTTATCCGGGCGGCATCCTGAACACCGGCTTTGCCGTCGCATGGGCGCAGCAGCGCCAGGAGGAGGCAGAGCCCGCCGGGCCCAACAGCGGGCAGCCCTGGGCGTACCAGCGGATCCAAAAAGGGGACAAGACCTGTGTGGCAAATCAGGTGCTTCATGGCGAGGCAGCCGACCTGAGCTCGAAGATCGCCGCCAACGCGTATTACAACCCCCCGGTCGCCGACCCGCTGGACCCGGTCACCTTCGTCGACAAGATCGACGTGCCCGTTTTCATGGCGTGTCAGTGGGAAGACGAGCAGACCGGCGGTCACTGCCCGGACATGGTCCAGCAATTCACCGGAACGAATCAGAAGTGGTTCACCTTTACCAACGGCGCCCACGTTGACTCGCTGGATCCATATACATTGGACCGCTGGTACGACTTCCTCGACTTGTTCGTTGCCCACCGAGCTCCCATCTTCAACTCGGTGGTCATACACGCCGCTGCGCCAATCCTCTACCAGCAGGCCATGGGACTGCCGAAGTCGGACCTCGTCACTCTGCCGCTGGACCCGATCCAGTTGCTTCCGACCTACCAATCGGCCCTCGCGGCTTTCGAGAAGCTTCCAGAAGTGGAGGTGGCTTTCGACGACGGAGCTGGAACGTCACCCACAGGGGCGTCGACTCCGGGCGATCCGTATCCCGGTTTCGAGCAAGGCTTCTCGACGTTTCCTGTCCCGGGCACGGTCGGCCAAACCTGGTACTTCGGGCCGACGGGCTCCCTGGGCGACCAGCCGCCGGCGAGCGGGGGCGTCAACTGGTACACCTCGGACGCGAACGCGCTTCCTCTCACCGACTACGGGAGCAACACCGGTACCGGAGGCCTGTGGGGCAATGCGTCTCAGTGGCAATGGAACTGGAAGCAGAATCCCGCTGGAACGGCCCTCTCGTACGTTTCTGCGCCACTGACGGCGAACACCACGGTCATCGGTTCCGGCGCTGTCGACATCTGGGTGCGGTCGTCGACGCCCGATGTCGACCTGCAGGCCACGATCAGCGAAATCCGTCCCGATGGGAAGGAGTCGTTCGTCCAGAACGGCTGGATCCGCGCCAGCGAGCGGACGCTCGCAACAGACACGGACAACATCTTCGATGAGCCGAGCACGACCCTCGATCCCATTCCCACTTTCACTGGGTCCGACGCCGTTCCGTTGCCGAGCGGGAGGTTCGTCGAGGTGGTGATCCCTCTCTATTACGAAGGTCACGTGTACCGCGCGGGGTCGCGCATACGCGTGACGATCGCCGCGCCGAACGGCACTCAGCCCGTGTGGTCGTTCGGTCAGCCCGTTCCCGACGGCACGGCCAGGGTCTCGATCGCGTCCTCTCAGTCCATGCCGTCGAGCCTTACGCTGCCGGTTGTCCCCGGCGTAAAGGTCCCGACGCCGCCGCCGCCGTGTCCGAGTCTGCGCAACGAGCCCTGCCGGCAGTACCAGCCGATCACGAACGCTGTGGAGAATGCCTAGCGGCAGGTCCGCCCGCCGCTCGCTCGGTCGTTCGGTCTGTTCAGGCCCCGCCTCGAAGCTCTCGCTTGAGGACCTTCCCGGACGGATTGCGCGGAAGCGCGTCGAGGAAGGTGATCGCCTTGGGAACCTTGAAGCGAGCGAGCCGGGCGCGGCAGTGATCGATGAGCTCGTCGGGACTCACCTTCTGATCCTGGCGCAAGACGACGAAGGCTACCGGGACCTCGCCCCATCGGTCGTCAGGACGGGCCACGACGGCCGCTTCGAGCACCGAACCGTGTTCGTAGAGCACACGCTCGACTTCGGAGCTAGCGATGTTCTCGCCACCCGAGACGATCATGTCCTTGGTTCGATCGACGATGTACAGGTAACCATCGTCGTCGCGCACGCCGATGTCCCCGGTGTGGAACCATCCACCCGCGAACGCGGCGGCCGTCGTGTCGGGGTCGCGCCAGTAGCCTTTGAAGGCCTTCGGTCCACGCAAGACGATCTCCCCGCGTTCCCCAGAGGGCATCGACCTCCGATGTTCGTCCCAGATGTCGAGCTCTAGGTATAGGCACGGTCGGCCGACGCTGCCCAGCTTGCTAACGATGCTGTCGCGGTCGAGAAACGTGTCGCCGGAAACCGTCTCCGTGAGGCCGTAGGCATCGGCGAACCACGCCGATGGGAACACCCGCTGGATCCGCTCGATGAGCGGGATCGGCATCTTCTCACCTCCGTTTATGACCACGCGCACCGAAGCCAGGTCGCGCTCCTCGATACCCGGCAAAGCCATGATCGCGTTGACCATGGCGGGTGCGAGCCAGACGGTGGTCACCTGGGATCGCTCGAGCTCGTCGATTACTGCAGATGCTTCGAACGAGCGATGGATGATCGTCGTAGCTCCCGTTGCTATCAGTGACGTAGTCGTGAGGTCGAGCGCGCCCACATGGTAGAGAGGACCGCAGGCCAGCCCGAGGTCGGTGTTCGTGAAGCCGAACTCGACGATGTGCGCGAGGTTCTTCCACGTGAGGTTGCCGTGCGTGATCATGACGCCTTTTGGTCTCCCCGTGGTACCCGACGTGTACATCAGACGGTGGACGTCGTCGGCTGCCGCCGGAACGCTCGCTGTTCTGGTCGGCGTTGCGCGCAGGTCCGCAAGAGTCGTCCATCCGCTCGCTCCCGGTGAAACGCACGCACGGATGAGAGCGTCTTCGATACCCCGTGTGGCCTCGTCTGCAAGTTCCACGAGAGATTCATCGCACACGAGGGCGCGAGCTCCGGAGTGCTCGAGTATGTACCGCACCTCGGGGGCGGCCAGCCGCCAATTGATGGGCATCGCGATCGCTCCGAGGTAGTTGGCCGCGAAGATCGTCTCCAGGAACTCCGGACGGTTGTACGAGAGGAGGGCCACGACGTCGCCGCGACCGACTCCGCGTTCGGACAGGCCCCCGGCCAACGCTGCCACGCGTCCGGCCATCTCCCCATATGTCGTCGCCGCGCCTTCGAACACGGTCATCGCCTTGTCCGGTGCACGGGTGGCGTGGTGGGCGAGAACCGCAAACCAGTTCATGTCTGCCTGTCGAGCCCCCTCTTCGGTCACCGAGAATCCTCCTTCCCAGGGGGCGGCCAGCTAACGTCGCTGCAATGCCGGCGGCGCAAGCGAGCGGTGACACTCGACGAAGTGCCAACTGGCAGGCGCGTCGCCAAGCGATCATCGACACTTCCGCAAGCGTCTTCGCCCGGCGCGGGTATCACGCCACGGGTATCACAGAGCTCTGCACCGCGAACGATCTCGGCAAAGGAGCGCTCTATCACTACATAGTCTCCAAGGAGGAGCTCCTCGCCGCGATCCACGACCGAGTGATGGACGAAGTGATGCTCGGAGCTGATCGTGTCGCAGAGGCAGGCGGCTCGCCCTCGCAACAGCTCGCCCTGCTCGGTCATGAGCTGCTCGACGTGATCCACCGGTACCCGGATCATGTCTGGGTCTTCCTCCACGAATTCCCGGCACTCACCGGAGAACGCGCTGCGCAGTTCCGCGAGAGGCGGCGACGCTACGAACGAAGAGTCGAGGCGGTTCTCCAGGAAGGCGTCGACTCGGGCGAGTTCCGTGAGCTGGACCCCAGGCTGACCGCCTTGGCATGGCTCGGGATGCACAACTACACCTACCTCTGGCTGAAGGCGGGCGGACGGCTGTCGGCTCGAGATGTGGCCAAGCCGTTCGCCGAGATATTCATGGGGGGGATCGCCAATCCCACCTCCTGAGCACCGATCAGTCGTCCTCAGGGCGCCGAGTAACCGCCGTCGACGACGATCGCCGATCCGGTAGTCCAACGCGAAGAATCGCTCGCCAGATAGGAGTACGCACCCGTCAGATCTGCCGCCGATCCAAGCCCGAGAGGGTGTCGCGCTGCGATGGCGTCGAGCGCCTCGGGCGGAAGATCGGCGTGAATTGCCGATCGAAACGTCCCCGGGCAGACGCAGTTGACTCGGATGCCGTCGCGCGCGTACTCGATCGCAGCGACCTTGGCTAGCTGGATAACGGCGGCCTTGGTCGCGCAATACGGAGCCGCATGTGACCAGGCCGTGAGCCCGGAGACCGATGCCGTTAGCACGATGGAGCCCGATCGCTGCGGGCGCATGACGCCGACCGCGGCACGGATGCCGTTGACAGCACCGAGGAGGTTGACCCTGAACGCGCGCTCCCACTCCTCGGTTGGCAGGTTGTGGATCCGGCCGTTCGGGGACAGCGCACCTGCGTTGCTGATCAACACGTCGAGACGGCCGAAGCGCTCGACCGCCAGCGAGACCACCGACTCGACCTCGCCGAAGTCGCTCACGTCCGCGAGCAGCGTCGCGACCGAAGCGTCGGTCGCGGGGAGGCTCGAGACCGTCGCTTCGAGCGAAGGAGAGCTGACGTCGCTCAACACGAGATCGGTGCAGGGCTCACTGGCGAGCTGCTGGGACACCGCCGCGCCGAGCGCCCCGCCGGCCCCCGTGATGGCGACCACCCGTCGTGCCGGCGTCATACGGCCATCGTCTCCCTCGTTGTACCGATCAGTACAATAACACCGGTGGCAGCCGGCCGACCCGACCCGTCCGCGTTCACGACGACCGACCTCGTCGAGATGCACCGCAGGATGCTCCTGATCCGCGGCTTCGAGCAGCGGGTCGCCGTGCTCTATAGAGATGGCGAGATTCCCGGCTTCGTGCACCTCTCGATCGGGCAGGAGGCGGCGGCCGTGGGCGCGTGCTGGCCGCTGCGCCCGACGGACGTCATAACCTCCACGCATCGCGGCCACGGCCACTGCTTGGCGAAAGGCCTGGACCCGCTCGGGATGTTCGCCGAGCTGATGGCCAAGGACCGGGGCACGAACCGTGGTCGGGGGGGCTCGATGCACATCGCCGACCCGAAGCTCGGGATCTTCGGCGCGAACGGGA
>DAIQQK010000191.1:0-5263 GCA_036786835.1 Acidimicrobiales bacterium
CAGTCAGACACCCGCCGTGAGAGGTCTTGACAAGCCGTTCCACATCATCGCCGGGTCATGGACACCTGAGGCGACTGACCCATTGGGCGGTAGAGCGTCTGATACTTCGTCAGGTCTTGTGACAGAGTCGTCCATGAATGCGGAGAACCAGATTCCGTTCGGGTTCACCAGGTCGGCCAGCCACCTGGAAGGTTGCCGGTCGCGGGATCATTCTGAAGTATCCCCGGCGGTGCTCCCAACGACGAGAGCAACTGCGAGAAGTTGGCACCGAAGGCAGTCGAGTTCGAACCTGAGAATTGGCCTGCGTCGTATGCCATGGTGACACCGTCGCCTGACGGGTCAGCCCAACCCGTCTCGATCCCGGACGGCCCTTCGTACACCGTTCCAATAACGGTTCCTGCTGTCACGGACTGGCCGACCGTGGTAAGCGGCTCGATGTCCTCGGCCGCGTAGACGACAAGTCCCGCTGCGGGCCCATCGGTCAGGCGGTACGAAATGAAGGTCCCTCCTGGCCATCCGGAGTTGGCTGTGCTCAGAACAACGCCATCGCCGATCGCATAGATGGGGCCGTAACCGCTGTAATCGACCCCCTGGTCGACCCGCTCAGGTGACAGAGCGGCGATCGCCCGCAACGGGTCGGCGTAGGTGCCGGGGCTCGGATTGAAGGAGACGCTGACGGGACGCGGTGAGGCTGCTTGTGCGGTCATTCTCTGCTCGGCTTGTTTCTGGGCCGCCGCGGCCTGTTGGGCCGCCGCGGCAAGGAGCGACTGCAGATTGCCCTGAACCTGATCGAGCAGCGCGTTGTCCTTGTCGAGTGCCGTCTGTGCTGCCTGCCGGGCAGCCGTTACCTGCTGCAGGGTCGCGTGGGCTTGTGTCTGTGCAGTTCGCAGGTCCGCCTCGGCGGATTGAGTGTGTTGTGCGTCAACAGCGACAGCATCGATCTCGTTGCTCAAGCTCCGCGTTGCGATCTGGGAGTACGCCTCTTGGGCTACCAATGACGACTTGCCGGTATCGAACAGAGCCAGTGTCGAGCTCGCATCCGAGCTCGACATGTAACGCTGAAGAACGGCTTTCCGGAGGTCGGCAGTGGCCTTGGCCTTCGCGTTCTGATCTGCCAACAGCCGTGCGTGGATCGTGTCCAGTTGGGTCTGGATCGCGTCCTCGTGTGCTTGTGCCTGGTTGTAGATGCCGACGAGTTGCTGCACGGCCGCGCCATCTCGAGCGATCTGCCGCTCGAGCTGCGAGACCTGTGCCTGGTCCGAATTCACGTCTGCCGAAGCGGCGGGCGCGAAGAGTGCCACGATCGTGATCAAGGCCAGCCCGACTGAGCCGACGAGCCTCCCTCGCAACCTGGTGGCGTACGACAATTGCCTGCAGCTGCCCTGCAATGAGTCGTCTCCGCGCCAGACTTTCCCGCCTCTGGGCATAACGGGCAAAGACTTTAGCCCACTGACCAGAGCGCGGGCCACAGGCTCCACGAACGTGTGGAGGATCGGTAGCTCTTTGGCGAATCCAGACAATCGATTAACTTGCCGCGCTCGAAGAAGGGTTTGGTCGAGGTCCGCACCACGGACTGCAGACCGCTCGAAGAGGGGCTTGCGATGACGCAACGCGAGTTCGGGGGTCGAATAAGACGCGATTGGCGGGATTCGGAGCCTTGATGGTCTCCGACGGCTTCACCCCCAGCGGGTGCGCCGAACGTCGTCCTCATCGTGCTCGACGACGTCGGCTTCGCTCAGCTCGGTTGCTACGGATCGGACCTCGACACACCGGTGATGGACGGACTCGCCCAAGAGGGGGTCCGCTGAACAACTTCCATACGACAGCCCTGTGCTCGCCCACCAGAACGTGCCTCATGACAGGACGCAACCACCATTGCAGCGGCATGAGGCCGATCGCCCGCTGGGATACCCGGGTTACTGGGGCAAGCCCCCTCGGGAGAACTGCTTTCTGTCCGAGATCCTCCAGGCGAACGGGCCGAATGTGCCCATTGTCGATGAAGGCCTGCCGACGCGAAGGTGGCCCCCAGTTTCTGGGGGCCACCTTCTGCTGTTCGAGATCGCCGGAGGTCAGCCGTTGGCTTGCGCCCAAGCCTGCACCTCAGGTCCGTAGGAAGGACAGAGCGTGCTCGTCGCGGCGCCGACGATCACACCCAGGTCGCTCTGAGTCAGGCCTTCCTGGTTGCTGTCGGCGGCGTTTACAGCGTCGTCGACCGTCTGCTGGACTGTGTTTCCGGCTTGAAAGTCGCCGCAGACTGCCTCGCCGTAGGTGAGCAGGTCAGAGTCGGACACGTAGAGGAAGTCCCCACCTTGACCGTCGACGTCGTTGAGGTATTGGCTGACGGCGGCAGAACTGTTCGCAGACTGCGGGGACGACGACGTCTGGGACTGTGTCGGCTGCTGTGAAGGCGTACCCTGGGACGCTGTCGAAGATGCCGGCTGCTGCGACGATGTCGATTGCGGCGAGCTCCCGGACCCTGACGAAGTCGGCTTCGCGGCGACCGGCGACGGCTGTGGCGATGATCCCGACTTGAGAGCGAACACTGCGACAATGGCGGCGGCCAGAGCAACGGCTACGACGCCCACAATGACGATCCAGTAGGGCTTGTTCCCGGTGTTGGTGTTGGCGGGCGGCGTCATGTGCCCAGGGCTGCCCCAGTAACCCGTGCCCGAGGGCGGGAGGATCGTGGCTGTGCCGTTGGGTGGCATTCCGAATCCAGTAGGTGGAACAGCTGTCTGGGTCCCGGCTGCTTCGAACGAGTGGTAAGTCATGGTTGGCCCTTTCATTTGCGAATTCAGCTGTTGCTGTTTCTTGGGACCACCTTGCGCCTTTGCGGCACGACCGACCAGGGGAGTGACGACCCCTTTCGGGTGGGTGATTTCACCCATCGCCGGACTACAGATCACCTCGGCTCTCGGGGTCTTGCGAGACCGAAACCCCGCGTGACGGCTGTACGTCGCGGCTAACCGAGAATCCCGAGCTGGACTGCGAGCCTGGTCAGGTCTGGCCGGCGGCGACATCCGGTCTTGTCTCGGATTCGGTCGAGATGAGACTCGACAGTCTTGCGACTGAGATGCAGATGAGCGGCGATCTCGGCGTCCGTCATTCCTTCAGCGACAAGCTTGAGGATCTCACGCTCGCGCTCGCTCAGCGGAGCGGCGAGGGGCTTGAGCCGAGGCGAGCCGAGTTCCACGGTGACGGGCAGGTCAGCCTCGATCTTCAGCTGCGCGCTGGCGCACGTGACGGTGTCACCGGGTGAAACAGCCACCGAAGCCTTCACTCGCCGTTCGTTGAGGGATGTGCCGTTACGGCTCCCGAGGTCTCTGATGCGCCAGGTTGTACCGCTGCGTTCGAGGATTGCGTGTCTGCGAGAAACGGCGTCTTCCTCGAGGACGATGTCGCAGTCAGGATCTCGCCCGATCGAGTACTGATCGGCAGTTAGCGTGATCGACGTCCGCCCACCTTTCAGTTGATAGGAGACTCTCACTTTCACCGTCCACGCGATATGCAGTACCCGACAAGCCCATCCCCGATCGAATACCTGGTAGCGCCCCTATTAGATACCACGACGATCGGTCCGTTGAGACAAGCCGGGCCGAAGGAATGACCGGACACCGAGCGGGAGCATCTGATTGACCGTCAGTGTCTCGCATGTGGGCCTAAAGCTTGAAAATGATCCGTCGCTCAGGGTTCCCGACTGGCCGATCAATCTGCTGGAGGCACTTTGCTAGCCGAGCGCCCTTCTACTCCGTCGTCGTGGCACTCCGAAATCGGTGAAGAATTGGTAGGACCCGGAGGTCCTTGGCCCTCCCCGTCGCTTCTTTGGAGCGGATGACGTCATCGAGGCTCGCTACTTGGACTTCGACTCCTCCGACGCGTAGCAACAGAGCATGTGCTGAGAGCTCTTCGTAGGCGTTGGTGAACCCTGAAGGCTGCAATGACAGATCGAATTCCCCGTAGGCACAGATCAGATTCCATGCGACAGCCGACTTGAGTGACGCCCCGTCATGAGCAAACGGAACGCCCTCTGGCACAGACTCGGTGCGGATCCGAGCGCCGAGTTCAGTAAGTGCGGCTGAAAGACGATTGAGATTCACCCTGCTGTTCTCCGGCGTCAGGTCGATGTCCCGGGTCGGCGGTATAGGAGCCTGCTGTGCTATCGCTGCAAAGGCGCCGATTACGACGTAGCGCACGCCGTGGCGGTTCAACACCGAGAGGATCGCCTCGGCAACGAGCTCCGGTGGCGGATCAGGAGGCACGGTTCCCGGCTGGCGCGGCCCTTCGCCATTTCTCGATCTCGGCGTCACGACGGGCCTTCTCCTGCGGTGTCCGCTTCAACTCCAGAGCCTCGAGGCCGTCGTCGTGCGGGTCGTGCGGAGCGAGGTGGAAGATCAGGTCGAAGCCGGCTGCTCGCAGGAGGCGGAGCAGGGTCTTCAGCGTTGGCTGACGACGATCCCTCTCGTAGGCCGAAATCATGGTCGCCGCCACCCCCGCCCTCTCAGCCAGCTGGCCTTGGCTTAATCCCGCCTTCAGCCGCGCCAGCTGCAACAACGCAGCTGCGGTGGAGGGCAGCTCATACCTTTGTGTCATGATACGATTGTATCAGTCCCTCTTCATGGTCAGGCAGCCAGCGTCTGATAGACGGTCAGGTGCTCGATCAAACTGAGCTGAAGCACTGCGAGGTGGAGGCGAGTGACGGGCCTCATCCGTCGATCGTTATTTGAAACAAACCCTTGGCGGATCCTCTTCGAGCTTCGAACGACAACTATCCGATAATCGGGAACCGGCGCTCAGCTGCGAGTCGATCGAGTACCACCTGCATCGTGGACGTCAGTTCCTCATAGCAAGCACGGACAACCCCTTCGTCCTCAGCCGCACCCGGACCGTACCGAGACGGCCAGTCAATCGGTTCGCACAGTTCCACTGTGATCTTTGCCGGAAGTGGCCAAGTCGGAATCCCTCCCGGCACTACCCCGAAGGGCGGCCCCAGCACTAGCGGCATCACCTTGAGGCGGAACATCCGGTCGAGGCCAAGTCGTTTAGCAAGACCTTCTCCTCGAGCGAGGACGACGAGTGTCTCGTGGGCTCCGACCGAGACGGCAGGAACCACCGGGACCTGCGTTCGCAGAGCAAGCCGGACGACACCGAGCCGCCCCCCGAACTGAATGCGGTTTCGTTGCCGCCAGGGACGAAAGACCTCGTAGTCGCCGCCGGGATAATCGATCAGGATCCCCCCTGCCCGAAGGATCGCCTCCGCCTCGGC
>DAIQQK010000003.1:0-75530 GCA_036786835.1 Acidimicrobiales bacterium
CGTCACCCGCGCCGCGAAACGCGGGTGGGATGGTCGGGATTCATGCGACAGCCTCGTATCCCACGAGCTCGTGCGTCTCGCCCTTCTTCGGGGCTCCTCGAAGAAGCACGTCCAAGTCCACTCTGACGAGGAGCTTCACCGCAGGGCCCTTTCTCTTGGCGCCCTCGGCGCCAGCCGACCGGCCGTCGCAGGAGGCAGAGGACAAGGACTCTCGTGCGAGCTCGACCAGCGCGTCGAACCCGTAGGCGTCTGGGTGCTCACGCCGACGGTCTTTTCGAGCTTCGTGGAAGACGGCTTCGGTGATCGGACCGAGCGCGGCCATAATCTTCGCCCCGTCCTCGGGGTTCCCTGAAGCCGACAGGCGCCAGATGCCCTCCAGGTCGGTCCATGTGCGAAGCGACCGCTTGGCGTGGATCTTTTTGCGATGAGCCTCGGGATCAGGCTCTGCAGCGGCCTTCGTGCGCGCGCAGGCGTCTTTCAGCACAGCGAGAGAGCCGTGGGCTGCCTGTTCCAGGAGCTTTCGCTCCGAGGCGGGATCTGCCTCTGCGGCGTTCGTGATCATCTCCAGCTGAGAGGAGCTGAGCTCTCCACGGCGCGCCGCGTGGTCGATCTCGGGCTGGCACTTGAGGCGCCGACCGACCTCCAAGAGCTCTCTCCCAGATGAGACAGAGGTGCCGGTCTCGTGCGCGAGGGCTTCTGCAGCAGAGCGATGGCCCTGTCTCTTCCAGGAGTCTCCCTCAGCTGCGCGCGCGGCACCATGGGCAAGAAGCGTGGACGCCGCCGAGACGATCTGCCTGGCTTGGTCGACGACCTTCGCGGCCTCGCCCGGGGTGATCGTCTCGGGGTCGAAGCGAGCCACGTAGGAAACCGTGGCTCGCCGAAGCTCAACGAGCTCCTCGCACATGGGGACCTGCCGGAGAGAAGAAGGGGACTTGCCTGGGCCGCATCACGAGCGACCGAACGTATGTGCAGACTAGAAGCAGGGTGTAACGCGAAGGGCAGTGAGAGCGCGAGCTGCGCACAAACCTCGGACCATGCGCAACGCGAGGCGCAGCCCGGGCCCTATCAGCGAAGCGGGAGACCCAAGACCGACTCGAGCTCTGCCAGCGCCGAGTCTGCAGACTCCACCTTGATCGTCAACATCCCGAGCTCGCGCGCCGGCTTCAAGTTGACGCCCAGGTCGTCGAGGAACACGGCTTGCGAGGGCTCGATTCGCAACGCCTCGCAGGCGAGCATGTAGAAGCGCGGGTCCGGCTTTCGCACGCCGACCCTCGACGACTCGACGACGACGTCGAAGAGTCCGAGGACTTCGTCCATCTCGGCTGTCATCCCTGCGCTCCGGGCCGCGTCGGCAGATCCTGGCACCGTGTCGGGTCTCAAGAAGTTGTTGGTGAGGAGCGCCGTCGAGAACCGATCTGCGCAGCGGCGCACAGCCTCGACCATCTCGGGCCGCATCGTCCCCGACAGCGACGCCATCAGCTCACGCGCGTCCAGCCCGCCTCCCGCAGCCGCGGCTTCGGCTTCGAACAAATCGCAGAACTCGTCGAAGCCGACCTCGTTGCGCTCGAGGCGCGCCCAAGCATTGTCATGATGGTTGGTCGCGTTCAGGCCTCTCACGAAGCCGTCGGGAAGGCCGTTCGAGCGCTCGTAGCGAGCGAAGGCTTCGAACGGGCCGTCGGCGATCACCCCTCCGAAGTCGAACATCACTGCCGCTATGTCCGTGCGCTCTGCGCCCATGGACCCGAGACTCATCCGAGAAGCTCGCGCGCAACTCCGTCCCACAGCTGCGTCGAGAGCCCCAACGACTCCACGTCGACGCGCTCGTCGATGCCGTGGAACATCGTGGCGTAGTCCTCGAAGGTGAGCCGCTGGCTGAACAGCCCGAACCCGTAGGCGACAGTGCCCAGCTTGCGGAAGAATCGTGCGTCGGTAGCCCCCACGGTGAGGAACGGTACACAACCGGCCCCCGGGTACTTGCGCCTCGCCACCTTCTCGAGCACTTCCCACAGTGGAGTGTCGGTAGGCGAGGTAGTGGCGAGATCGGTGGACTGCCAAGCGATCTCCACGTCGGGGGCGAGGTCGCCGAGCGCATCGGCGATCATCGCCTCCACGTCGTGGAGTTCCCATCCGGGCAGGACGCGGATGTCGACCTGCAACTGCACCCTGTCGGGTATCACGTTCACCTTCGTTCCCGCCTTCATCACCGTGGGCGCCATGGTTGTGTGAGTGCACGCGTGAGCCTGACGAGCGAGCCCGAGCGCCGGTAGCTCGTTGCAGAACGCGCCGATTCGATCGGGATCGAGCAGCGCGCTCGCTATCTCCCGGGGGAAACCGATTCCCTCAATGAACCTTCTCCAGGCGTCGTGTATCTCCGCGGGGGTGTCGTGCTCGGCAAGGCGCCGAACGACCTCTGCCGCCTTCACCAGAGCATTGTCTGTGCGAAGCGGCTGCGAAGCGTGCCCCGGTGTCCCTCGGACGCTCAGCACGCACCAGCAGGCGCCCTTCTCGCCCGTGACCACGGGCAGCCGGATCCCGTCCGCGCTCTCCATCGGGAACCCACCGGCCTCGGTGATGAGGTAGTCGGCGCTCACGTGTTCCGGCACGTTCTCGGTGAGCCACTTCGCGCCGTGGGTCCCTAGCGCCTCTTCGTCAGCGACACCGATGAACACCAAGTCGCCCTCCGGGCGAAACCCTCCGTCCGCCAGATGCTTCACTGCTACGGCCATGGACGACGTGAGGTTCAGCATGTCGACTGCACCCCGGCCCCAGATCTCCCCGTCGATGAGCTCCGCCCCGAAGGGGTCGTGCTTCCAGTCCTCGGGGTTGGCCGGAACCACGTCTGTATGGCCCAGGAGCACGAGGGAGGGGGCGCCATCATGTCTGTGCCTCCCCTCGATGCGCGCCACCACTGAAGCGCGTCCGGGGAGGGGTTCGTACGTCTCGAGATCGATGCCGGGACGATCGAGGAGCCCACGCAGGACGTCGGTATTGCGTTCTTCGTGGCCCGATTCGGCGCTGCCGTCGTTGACGCAAGCGTTTCGGATCATGTCCCGGAGGACCTCGGTCACCTCGCCGTTCGGGTCATCGGGCACGCCTGCATCCTATGGGGCGCCTCCTCACCCATCCGCAGGAGCGCGAAGGGCAGGTGGTTGACTGTGATTCGAATGGACAGCCCCTTCGTCGTCGTCGACGGATCGAACATCGCGACCGAGGGTCGCTCGACACCGAGCCTCTCCCAACTCGACGACGCCGTGCACGCGCTACAGGAGCAGCTTCCCGACAAACAAGTGATAGTCGTCGTCGATGCCACGTTCGGCCATCGAATCGATCCATCCGAGCGAGATGCATTCGACGAAGCCGTCGCTCACTCCGAGATCGTCTCTCCTCCGGCAGGTGCAATAGGTAGGGGCGACGCCTTCCTCCTGCGGGTGGCGGAGCGGGTGGCAGCCCAGGTTCTCTCCAACGACTCGTTCCAGGAGTTCCATGGTGAGCACCCGTGGCTGTTCGAAGAAGGCCGGCTGATGGGCGGAACTCCGGTCCCCGGTGTCGGATGGATCTTCACCCCTCGCACCCCTGTGAGAGGTGCGCGCAGCCGCGCGGCCGTGGAGGCTGCGAAGAAGGTGTCGTCGACCACTGCTGCCAGAGCGAGGAAGGCCGAGAAAAAGGCGCCCGCTGCCGAAAAGGCCCGGAAGTCCACCGAGAAGGAACCTGCCCCGCAAAAGAAAGCAACGACCGCCGACACCGCCGTCCCCGCGACCAAGAAGACGGCTGCAAAGAAGCCGCCCCCCCAGAAGAAACAGACTCCCCGCAAGAAACAGACTGCCGAGACTGCCCCCCCGCGCAGAGCAACTGCGACCGAGACCCCGCAGGCAAGAAAAGCCAAGACGACGAAGATGGCCTCGCCTGTCGAGGACAGAACGGTGAGGGGCTCGAAGTTGGTTGGGGTGCAGGAGCCACCCGCACCCGCGGCCAAGAAGCGCTCGAAGGCTTCCGAGGCCTCCGCTTCGCAGAAGCCCTCGCGGGTGAACGAGTCACGGGGGCGGCGCGCCGGCCGCCGCCGAACCGCATCGCACGAGGTCGAGGCGGCGATCGAGGTCGCCACCGAGGAGGTTCTCGTCCCGGGGGACGCTCCGATCGTCGAGAAGCGATCGGCCACAGGACGGGGCAGGAGGAAAGGGCCGCCTCCGGCTGTGAACGATCCGCTCACCTTCCTGACCTTTGTCAGCGAGCACGCGATCGGATCGGTGGTCGGGGGAACGGTCAGGTCGTTCACGTCCCATGGCGCCATGGTCGACGTGGGCGATATGCACTGCTATGCGCCATTGGCAGGTCTGGCCCGCCCCGCTCCTCGACGGGCACGTGAGGTCCTCGAGCGTGGGGAGGATCGACGGTTCGTGCTCGTCGCTCTGGACCCGTCACGCCGGGCCGCCGAGCTGGCCCTCCCGGAGCTAGCCACGGGCACCGCCTGAGTACCAATTATCTCTCAATGAGTGGGCGACGAGCTCAAGTCGGCCACGCACAGTGTCGATGACGGAAAGGCGGAGAGGCGCGGGATGCCGTCCGGAGAGAGTTTTCCCAGGTCGCGGCGTTATGGGGGGTCCAGAGACTCGAAATTAGGGGCCTTTGTGCTCTTTTTCCCACTACGGGTCAAGGCACGAATCAAAAGTGTCGAACAATTATCCCGTGGCCACGAACGCGCCCCACCACCCACCCTGCTCTGAAGACAGCCGAGACGCGGTCGAACGTGCGTATCGACGGACCCGCCTCGGTGACGCGGGCTTCAGTCTCATCGAGGTGGTCATTGCCCTGGTCGTGCTTCTCAGCGCGACCGTAGCTACGGCAAGCCTCGTCAGCACCTCGGTCAAGGTGAACAGCAACTCTCGGTACAAGCAGGTCGCCACCGACATCGCTTCGAGCGTTCTCGACTGTGCGGTCCAGCAAGGTGGAGCCCAACTCCTCACGGATCTGCAGACGACAGGTCAATGGGGGACTCCTCCCGCGCCTTGCGGCGGCGCCAGCGTTCGCGAAGGAGGGGTCACCTATTCGCTCGAGCAGGAGATCGGCGCAGGAGCGGGAGGATGCTCAGCGCCACAGGCGGGCGTTCCGAACGAGCTCGTCGTCACCGAGTTCGTCACCTGGGGCAACGGGGCCTCGGGCTCGTGGTGGACGAGCTCGTCAGGCAAGGTGGTCCAAGAGACCAGCTACGCCGCGGTGCCAGGTGCGGCCCTCAACTCGTCACTGGGCAACATCCTGGTCCAGGTAACCGACGATGCTGCCAACGGACAAGCCAACGTCTACGTGGTGGCCACTTTCAACGGAACGCCCCCCGCGACGGAGAACAGCACGACCACCACCAACGGTTGCGTTCTCTTCCCCAACGTGGCAACGGGTTCGTGGACGATCACGGCGACACGTGGAGGTTCGCTGGACCCGAACATGAACACCACGGCGACGTGGACGGGGAATGTCCCGGCCGGCCTCACGACCGCTGCGCCGATCAAGCTCTCACAAGAAGCCACGATCACACCCAACTACACGCTCACCGCGGGGAACCTCCCGACCAACAACGCCAACGGGAATTCCCTCGCTTCTTCGCTGCCGCTCTCGCTCTACAACTCCAAGCTGACCACGAACCCGTATGTGACCTCCCCACCGGCGGAGGTCTACCCGTACACATCGAGCTCTCCCAGCTATACGGTGGTGCCGGGCAGCTGCGGTACGGACAGCGCGCCTGACGGGTACGCCACCGACGGTCAACCGGTGAACGTCAGCGACACCGGTGCTCTGAACAGCCAGACGGTGACCGTTCCCCTTACGCCTGTCGCGGTGGTCGCAGACAGCGGCGGTGCATCGGTGGCAGGCGCAACCGTGACCGCGCAAGCTTCCAGTGCAACGGGTACGGTGCCCGACCCCGCCTGTTCGAACAGCAATCCGATGCCCACGCTGAACCTCGGTACGACCTGCACCGGGGGTACATGCCTCGTCAACTACGTGCATCCAAATTCGTCGAACCAGAGCGACGTCGGCCAAGCCTTGCTGCTCTCGTTCACAAAGGCGAGCGGCGCACCTACCGTTACCAACTCGAACCGGTCTAATCCCCGGCCTGCCGTCGAGGCGAGTGTGCGGGCGGTCCACGCTGGCCAGAGTGCACACCCTTCTCAGACGGGCGCCGCGGTCTCTCCCAAGTCGAAAGCCCAGCCAGTTCGAGCCGAGGCAGTACGAGCAAGGCCGTCGGTCACCAAGTCAACGAGCAGGACGCCTCGCGAAGCGTCCTCGAGCAAGGTCGCGGCACCGTCCGCCCAACCGAAGATCTCGCCCCGTCTGACCAACACGACCACGACCCTCAGCTCGTCGGCGAACCCGAGCACCTATGGACAATCGGTCACCCTCACCGCCACCGTGTCCCCCAACAACGGCATTGGAGGATCCGTTGCCTTCAGCGTCAACGGGTCGTCGATTGCGGGTTGCACCGCACAGACGCTCTCGAAGCCCGGGTCGAACTGGCAGGCTACGTGCACCACGAGCACGCTGCCAGTGGGATCCGACCTGATCGTGGCCGCCTACAGCGGGAACCTCTTGTACAACCCGTCGACGACAGCGGTTACGACGCTGGTCGACTCCTCGGGGCACGCGAACACAGGAACGATCGAGGGTGGAGTCACCCTGGGTGCGGCGGGACCCACCAGCTTGGGGGCCAATGGCATCTCGCTCGACGGATCGACGGGATGGGTCCAGACGGCCAACTCCTACAGCAACCCGGAGAACTTCTCCGTCGTCGCGTGGTTCAAGTCCTCGAGTGCCAACAACACGATCATCTCGTTCACAAACTCGCAAGGCAACGGCACCCCGTCCAACTACGACCGTCTGCTCTGGCTCGACAGCAACGGCAAGCTCGTTTGGGGCACTTACAGCGGCTCGGCGACGCAGGAGATCACGTCTGCATCCGCATACGACGACGGCAACTGGCACATGGCGGTCGCTGAGATCGCGTCGTCGGGAACGCCCGGCATGTACCTCTACGTGGACGGTTCCCTGGTCGCATCCAAGAGCAGCTACACCACGGCCCAGAACTACACCGGATACTGGCACCTCGGATGGGGCTACTACGGGGGAGGCTGGTCCGACTCGCCAGGGAGCTCCGACTTCTTCTCCGGCTCCTTGAGCGAGATGGCCTACGTTCCTTCGGAGCTCACCGGCGCGCAGATCACGACCCTGTACGGCGAGACGACCACGAGCAACTACTCGACGGCCATGCTCGCCCGGTCCCCGAGCGCCTACTGGGCGATGCAGGACTCCCCGGGGTTCATCCAGACAGTCAACAAGGCGGCCACGACGACGACCGTCACCTCCTCGTTGAACCCGAGCGTCTCCGGACAGGCGGTGACCTTCACCGCCACGGTCTCGCCGAACGACGGAGGTGGATCGGTGGCGTTCTACTCGAACGGCTCGTCGATCTCCGGGTGTACGGCACAGACCCTTGCAAACGTGAGCGGCAGTTACCAGGCCACTTGCACCACGAGCTCCCTGGCGGCCGGCTCGGACACCATCACGGCGACCTACAGCGGTGACGGGGACTACAACGCCTCCACATCGACCGGCATAACGCAGACCGTCAAGACTGCGACCACGACGACCTTGGCGTCCTCGGCGAACCCCAGCACCTACGGTCAGGCGGTCACCTTTACGGCAACTGTCGCGCCGAACGACGGGTCAGGCACGGTCGGATTCACCGCGAACGGCTCGTCGATCTCGGGTTGCACGGCACAGACGCTCTCGAAGCCCGGATCGAGCTGGCAGGCGACGTGCACCACCAGCACCTTGCCAGTGGGGTCCATCACCATCGTCGCGACGTACAGCGGCGACTCCGCGTACGGCGGGTCGACCTCCTCCAACTTCACCCAAACAGTGAATGCCATTACAACCACGACGACGCTCGCGTCTTCGGCCAATCCGAGCGTCTACGGGCAATCGGTGACCTTCACCGCGACGGTGTCGCCCGACGACGGCGGCGGCTCGGTGGCCTTCAAGGCGAACGGCTCGTCGATCACCGGATGCACCGCCCAGTCTCTTTCTCTGGTCGGAGGCAACTACCAGGCGACGTGCACGGTCGCCTCGCTGGCGGTGGGGTCCAACACGATCACGGCGAGCTACGGCGGCGATACGAACTACGCGGCTTCGACGTCTTCCAACCTCACTCAGACCGTCAACAAGGCAAACACCACGACGACCTTGCTAACGAACCCCTCCTCTCAGCTCCAGGGGTTGCCCGTGACCTTGACGGCCAACGTCGCCCCGGTCGCTCCGGGGGCCGGCACACCCACCGGGACCGTCACCTTCTACAACGGAGCCACAGCGCTCTGCAGCAATGTCGCCTTGAGCAGCGGGACGGCGACCTGCGTGACGTCGTCCCTCCCTTCGGGTAACGACAACCTGACGGCCACCTACAGCGGAGACACTCACTTCCTCGGGTCCACGTCGTCCGGGTCGAGCGAGCAGATCAACGCCGCGACAGCCGGCACGCCGACGGGCCTGCCGTACGGGACCTTCAAGATCACCGCGACCTCCGGGTCCAAGAGCGGCTGGGCCGTGGTGACGGTCGCGAACGGTGGGATCGTCATCGATGCGGGGACTGCCTATTTGAGCGGTGTCGAGCTGATCATCCCGGTGTCATGAGCCGCTTCTCGTTCCGCAAGAGGTTTCGCATGAGTGGTGGCGGAGGCGTCTCCGGGTCCGAGGGGAGGCGCGAGTCGGGGTTCACGCTGATCGAGCTGGTCATCGCGATCGGGATCTTCTCCCTCGTCGTGGTCTCGGTCGACGTGACTGTCACCATGCTCACGGGACGTTCGACCGCTCTGTCTCAGTCGAACCAGGCGATCGACCAGCTCCAAGTGGCCGAACAGGCGATCGTTCAGGATGTCCACGCCGTGACGTCGTGGACGACAGCTCCCTCTTCAGTGGCTACGACACTGACATCTGGGCTGACGGCGCACCAGGCATATTCGAGTTTGCCAGTCGCTTCAGTGCAGAAGCAGGTCTATGCGGGTGACACCATCGTCGTCGGTGCTGGCTCCACCTCGGACAGCTTCGTCGCTGTGGCTCCCGGGGCATCGGTCGGTGCATCGACGATTCCTGTCACGGGCACGCCGGCAAACACTCACTCGACAGGTGATGCCGTATACGACGCCGCAACCGTGCCCCTCAAGTTCACGGCAGCCCTCTTCGGTACTCCTCTTACGGCAAACGTCAACACCGGGACCTACACCTCCGGCGCTCCGGCCACGCTCAGCGTGTCGGCTCTCAAGCGCGCCGTCAGCAACGGTGACACGATCGTGGTGGGTGCCGGCGCGACCGCCGACACCCTCACTGCCTCACAGGCAGAGCCTGCGGGGAGCACACAGGTCAAGGCCACAGGGACCGTTGCCAACGGACACAGCCCCGGAGACCCCGTCTTCGACTCGAACACCACGGTCACCCTCTCGACGAACGCAGACTCTTCTCGGACGCTGACCCTCACGAGCAATGGGGCCAGTTCGATAACCGTGACCAACCTGGACCCGTCCAGCGGCTTCTCTTACCGCTCGACCACAGCTGACGGCACTCCGTACGTCACCGCGATCGGGGTGACGCTGACAATGGACAGCCCCAGAGTCAACGCGCCCCGGGCCACCAAGACGACTGTGTCCGACACGAACGTCGAGGCATGGAACGTCGAGTACGCGTGCACCGAAGCACTGGACGCGCCGTGCTGAGGGCTCTCGTGACCTCGGCGCGGAGACTCGTCCCCGTGAGGAACGAATCGGGACAAGCCATGCTGGTCGTCCTCGCGGCACTCGGGCTCATGGCGACAGTGCCACTCGTGGTGGTCACCACGACCGTCAACCAGCTGCCGCTCACGACCAACAACCAGGTGTGGAACGCTGCTTACGAGGCGGCGCAGTCGGGCGTCAACGACTACATGCAGCAAGTCGATGCCAATGCCGATTACACACAATTCAGCAATGGCCGCGCCGACCCGAACAACTTCGCCATGTCCTGCTGGGACCCCGTGTCACCGCAGTCCACGATGACGAGCTGCTCTTCGCCGGCGACACCTGCGACGAACCCCAAGGAGTGGTACACGTATTCGGTCAACACGAGTAACGGTCGAGTGGTGCTGACGGTGAGCGGCAAGGCGAGCGCAGGAACCCGGAGTGCAGTTCGCACCTTCAAGTTCCAGATCGCCCCCGAGGGCACACTCGACGACATCTACTGGACGAACTTCGAGCAAGCGTCGGGCGGCGGCGCCATCTACTTCGACTCCGCAGACGTTCTCAATGGACCGGTGTTCTCGAACGACGACTTCCACTTCTCGGGCAGCCCCACGTTCGCCAGCACCGTGACGAGCTCGGACACGCCCAACATGGGAACGCCGTACTACCAATGTGGGTCGGGTGGCTGCAGCCCCGTCTTCAAGGACGGCCCGATAGCCCTCGGCGCGTCGGAGAACATCATCACCAACGGCACGGGGCCCGATCTCAACCCCGCCCAGACGCTCGGCTGCTACATCGCCGGCGCGGGCAACACAGCGACGGGAATTACGATCACTCTCAACAGCACCACCCTGACCTGGGCGACGACCGGTGGTTACTCTGCGGCATCGGTCCAGAACACCACGGGCAATCCGAATACGAATTCCCAGTGCGGAAGCGGTGGGGCCACGGTCAACTTCTCGCAGCTAGGCTCGGCACTCTTCTACGTGAACGGCGACATCGTGATCGGTGGAGCCTCGACCCAATATCTCAGCGGGTTCCTGACCTTGGTGTCGACCGGCAACATCACCATCAAGGGGAACCTCGAGTACCCGTGCTCGGACATCAATTTCCCAGGTGGCACGTGCACGCAACCCAACGCGGAGAGTTCCGACAACTTGGACGCGCTCGGAATGATCGCCGAGAACAACATCGTCGTGAGCAACAACAGCGCGACTATCACCATCGACGCCGCCATGGTCGCGATCAGCGACTCCTTCTACAACGCCCAAGACACAAACTCATGTCCCGGTGGGGGATCGGGGAACAACCCCAACAACTGCCCCATCCTGACCGTCATGGGTTCGATCGCTCAGAACACACGAGGAGTGGTCGGGCACCTCTCGGGCAACTACCCGGGTGAGGGCTACGCCAAGAACTACGTCTACGACACTTCACTTCAGGTTCTTTGGCCTCCGTTCTTCATCCCGCCGGCCGGAGCGACATGGTCGGCGAGCAATTACGAGGAGTGCATCTCGGGAGCCGCGAAGGCAGCGGTGGTCGGTTCCCCCGCCTGCTGACATCCACTGCGGCCGTGGTCCGGGCTCGCTAGCCTCGGCGCGTGCCGCGTCCAGAGGATGTCCTGCCACACCGGCCACCGTTCCTCTTCGTGGACGAGGTCGTGGATCTCGAGCCCGGGCAGTCTGCGCGCGGTCGATGGCACCTCACCGGCGAAGAGGAGTTCTTCAAGGGGCACTTCCCCGGACGTCCGACGTTGCCCGGAGTGCTCATGGTGGAGTCTCTCGCCCAGCTCGGCGGCATCGCGGTCCTCGCAGACGACCGTTACGCAGGTCGACTGCCGCTCTTCGGTGGTATCGACCGGGCGAGGTTTCGGCGCCAGGTGTCCCCCGGGGACACCCTCGACCTCGAGGTAACCCTCGGCAGGCTGTCGGCGAGAGCGGGCACCGGGCACGGAAGGGCAACAGTGGACGGTCAGCTGGCCTGCGAGGCGGAGCTTCTCTTCGTGATCGTGGACGCCTGAGCACACCGGAGAGGAGGCACATGCGCATTGCGACGTGGAACGTCAACTCGCTTCCTGCGCGCTTGGCGAGGGTGGAGGAGTGGATCGAGTACGCGCGGCCGGACATCCTGTGCATGCAGGAGACCAAGGTTCCCGACGCGGCTTTCCCGACCATGGCTTTCTCGGCGCTCGGCTACGAGACGGCGTCTCACGGGGACGGCGGCCGCAACGGAGTTGCGATCGCAAGCCGCGTGGGGATAGAGGGTCCGAGCCGAGGATTCGAGTCAGGGGCGGACGAGCAGGGGTGCCGTCTCGTCGCTGCGACCTGCGGCGGCGTCCGTGTCCACAGCATCTACGTCCCGAACGGGCGCAGCGTGGGAAGCGAGTTCTACGAGGCGAAGCTGGTGTGGCTCGAAGAGCTTCGCTCGCAGCTCGAAAGCACGTGCAAACCGTCTGACGCGGTGTCTCTCTGTGGCGACTTCAACGTCGCTCCAGAGGATCGTGACGTATGGGACCCCGCGGCGACGTCGGGTTCGACTCACGTGACCGTCCCCGAGCGCGAGGCGCTCGGGGAGCTGGAGAAGTGGGGCCTCGTGGACGCTTTCCGCATCCACTACCAGCAGCCCGAGCTCTTCACGTGGTGGGACTACCGGGCCGGGAACTTCCACAAGCACCTCGGGATGCGCATCGACCTGGTCCTGCTGAGCGAGCCGCTCGCGGAGCGCAGCCGCTATGCGCTCATCGACCGAAACGCCCGTAAGGGCAAGCAGCCTTCGGACCATGCGCCGATGTTCGTCGACCTCGACGACTGAGGACGTCGGCGAAATGCCTGGCTACAGCTAGCCGGTAGCGGCGAGACGGCTGCGCAGCTCGGAGATGCGAGCACGACGGTGCTCGAGATCGTCGATGGGCGCGGCCGCCGCGACGACGGCCTCCACGGCTTCGAGGAACGGTGAGCGCTCGCATGCCCAGGTCCGATCTCCGTCGTGCCTCGTCCCGGCCCACGAGCACCAGAGCTGTTCCTTTGCTCTGGTGAGCGCGACGTACAGCAGCCTTCGCTCCTCGGCCATGGCGTCTGCCGAGGCGGCATAGGCGATGGGAACGATGCCGTCCTCGAGACCCACGACGGCGACCGCACGCCACTCGAGGCCCTTCGCCTTGTGAAAGGTGGCCAGCTCCACTCGACCGTCCCTGGCGAGGCTTCGCTCGCCGGTGCCCGCCCAAGCGTCAGTTGCCGCCACCCAAGCCAAGAACTCGCCTACCGTTCCTTCAGGCTCCTCGTTCGAGAACTCGTCTGCGAGACGGGCGATCTCGAGTGATGTGGCCGTGTCACTCGCATTGTCCTCGACGCAGTCGTCCTGATCTCCGACTCCTTGCGAGCCTTCGGAGCCGATCACGCGAGATTCGGAGGAAGAGGTGATGTCCGCCAGTGCGCCGCGAAGCGGGCGCGCGGCGGGCATCCCACGCAGCACGGTCAACGCCTCTCGGAACGCCTGCCTGCGCGGGTCGTCGGCCTGAGCTGCAGGAGAAGCCACCCTGTGGGGGATCCCGGCTCGCCGGAGCGCCGCCGCTATTGGCTCGAGTCGCGCGTTCGTCCTCGCTAGGACCGCAAGAGACGACCAGCTCGTTCCGGGTCGGTGCGCGAGCCGCAGCCACCGTGACACCGCGGTCGCCTCCACCTCGTCGTCGTCGAACCCTTCCAGGCGCGGTGCAGGACCGTCGAGAGAGTCGTCGACGGCGTCTTCGAGATCAGGGTGCTGTTCGCCGGTGTCCTCGCCGAGTGCCGCACGTGCCGCGGCGACGATCTGGGGGGACGAGCGGTGGTTCTGATCGAGCCTTATGACCGAGGTTCCGGGGATCAGCTCGGGGAGACGATTTATGAGCGTCGGGTCCGAGCCGTTCCATCCGTAGACGGCTTGCCTGGGATCTCCTACCACGAACAAGTCGACGCGCTCGCCGAGCCAGGCCTCCAACAGGCGCCACTGGGCGGGGTTCAGGTCCTGGAATTCGTCTACGAAGAGGTGGCGCACCTGCCAACGCTGTGCGGCGGCGAAGTCCCTGTCGTTCTCGAGCAGGCGCGTGCACTCCTCGAGGAGGTCGTCGAGGTCCAAGACGCCACGTCGCCGTTTCTCCTCGCGATATCGGCCGTAGACCTCTGCGATGGTGCTCGCGGACATGGGGACTGATCGAGCCGCCTGCCTGGCCGCTCGTGCGTAGTCGTCGGGAGACGCGAGTCGTGCCTGCGCCCAATGGATCTCGGCGGCGACGGCGGCGACGGCGACGGCGCCCATCAGCCCGCCCGTCGGCGCGGTACAGGGGACCGCGGAAATCACAGCTGGGTCTTCTGGAGCGTTTCGGCCCGGCAACTCCGTGAGCACCTTCCTGATCAGGCGCGTCGGATCGTCGATGATCGAAGGAGCCCGCATCTGTCTATCGGCCCAGTACCTCCGAAGCTGCCGGTATGCGGCTGCGTGGAGGGTTCCCGCCCAGATGTCTCCCTCCACACCGAGCCCAGCGATCCGGCTACGCAGCTCGGCGGCCGCCTTGCGGGTGAACGTGGCGACGAGGATGTGGCGGGGGTCCGCCGTGCCGTCGAGCACCCTGCGCGCCACCCGTCGGGTGAGGACGGTCGTCTTGCCCGACCCCGCTCCGGCCAGCACGCAGAGCGGCGCCTCGTCGGTGGTGACCGCCAGCCGCTGGGCGTCGGTCAGACCTCGAAGAAGGTGGTCGGCCACCCCCCGGACCGTACAGGGAGGGTGTTGCGCGGACGGGGATGATAAATCTGCGCAGATGGTGCGCACGACGGTGCCCTCCGTGGCGGGTTTGCTGGGACTTCCCGCGTTTGCGCGGAGCGCATTTCTTCACGGCGCAGAAGACGGACGGGTACCGTGCAGCGGATGCTCAAGGCGCTCGCCGAGGGAGAGATGTTTGGCGAAGTGTGGGGCACCACGCCGCCTTCGGTGGTCGCCCTCCACGGATGGCGACGCACCCATGCCGACTTCTCGGCCGTGCTCGGCCCCGGAGCACAGGGCGGCCCGCTTCCCACGTTGGCCCCCGACCTGCCGGGGTTCGGGGCTACCCCTGCTCCGCCGCAGGCCTGGGGTTCGGGCGACTACGCAGACGCCGTGGGCAGACTGCTCCGGAGTGAAGACGGACCTTCCGGCCCGGTGGTGGTGCTCGGGCACTCGCTCGGCGGCCGGGTAGGGGTCGCCCTGGCTGCGAGGTACCCCGACCTCGTGAGAGCTCTGGTGCTCACGGGTGCGCCTCTCGTGCCCCGCCCAGGGCCGAGGTCGAAGCCGCCCACCGGGTTCCGCATGTTGAGAGCCCTCCATCGCGCCCGCCTCGTGGGGGACGATCGTATGGAGCGAGCCCGCCGGCGCCACGGCTCGGCCGACTACCGCGCTTCGGAAGGAGTCATGCGCGAGACGCTCGTACGCCTCGTGAACGAGAGGTACGACGAAGCGCTGTCGGCTCTTCTGTGTCCGGTCGAGCTCGTCTGGGGTGAGCAGGACGGCGAAGCACCTCTGTCCATCGCAGCGGGAATCCGCGAGCGTGTTCCACAGGCGGTGCTGACCGTCTGCGCCGGAGCGGGACACTTCACCCCGCTCGAGTGCCCGGCAGAGCTGCGCGCAGCTGTGGACCGGTCTCTCGAGGTGGTGTGATACGCGATGCAGTTCCAGATGCAGATCGCGGTGACACAGCACGGGGGAACGGTCGGGTGGGCGGTCGGAGGCGCCTGCATCTTCGCGACCGCGCTCGGAGGGTTGCGCTGGCTGCGCGTCGCGCAGCGCGAGCACTACTTGCCGGACTCGGCATCGCGTTTCGCTCTTCGCTGGTGGGGCACCGCGGCCTTGAACCAGATGGGTGTGGTGCTGGCTCTGGCCGGCCTGGTCTTGGCGTCGCGCTGGCCGGGGGTCGCATTCGCCCCGGCCGCCGTGGTCGCGTTCGGCCCTCTCGGCCTCGGCCTGCGTGGCACGACGTCCCCGCTTCGCTGGACGCGCCGGCTCCGGACCCTCGCCGCCGTGTGGGCCACGATCCAAGTCGCCGTCGTCCTCGTAGGTGTGTTCACGGGATTCGCGGCCGTGATCTGCGCCGCCGGTGCTCTTGCAGTCCCTGCGATCGTCGACGCTTCCTGTGTTGTCACCGCGCCCCTGGAGACACGGCTCGCCGACCGCTACGTCAAGCGTGCGCGCGCCAGGCTCGAGAAGGTGAAGCCGAAGGTGGTGGCGATCACCGGCTCGTTCGGCAAGACCAGCACCAAGGGATACGTGGCGCATCTTCTGTCCGGATCGGCGGTGGTGGTCGCGAGTCCCGCCAGCTTCAACAATCGTGCGGGGCTCGCGAAGGCGGTGAACGAGCACCTCGGGCCCGGGACCGACGTGTTCGTCGCGGAGATGGGGACCTACGGAGCCGGCGAGATCGCCGAGCTCTGCTCGTGGATGACGCCGGACGTCGCGGTGATCACCGCGATCGGACCGGTCCACCTCGAGCGCTTCAGGGACGAGCAGAAGATCGTCGATGCCAAGGCCGAGATCCTGGTCGATGCCGGTTGCTGCGTCCTCGTGGTCGACGACCCCCGCCTCGCACAGCTCGCCGAACGAGCAGAGCGCGGCGGCAAGCGCGTGTGGCGGGTCTCGGGGCAGTCGAGCTCGTCTGCCGACGTGTCGGTGGCAGAGACTCCGGAGGGACTCGAGGTACTGGTGAGAGGCGAGCCCGTCGCCAGAGGCCTATCGCTCAACGCACGTCCCGGCAACGTCGCGTGCGCGGTCGCCGTCGCGCTGGAGCTCGGAGTCCCCGCGACGGAGGTGGCAGCGCGGCTCTCGAACCTCCCAGCGGTGGCCCACCGCCTCGAGCCTCGAGCGGCGAGCCGGGGCTTCCTCGTCCTCGACGACACCTACAACTCCAACCCGGCGGGCGCCCGGGCAGCGCTTGCCGAACTGGCTCGTGCAACACCCGATGGTGGCAGGCGAGTGGTCGTGACTCCCGGGATGGTGGAGCTCGGTGCACGCCAGGCGAAGGAGAACGAGCTCTTCGCGGGCGAGGCCGCAGAGATCTCGGCCCAGCTGGTGGTCGTCAGGCGCACCAACAGGCGAGCACTTGTGAAGGGGTTCATCGGGGCTGGGCATCGTGCGGGGACGGTGCCGGTCCTGCAGCGAAGCCGTGAGGCAGCCGTGAGATGGGTCGCAGAGCACCTGGGCCCGGGCGACGCCGTGCTCTACGAGAACGACCTACCGGACCATTACCCTTGACCGCGATGAGCCCCGACGCCGCCGTCGCAGCGAGAGTCGCAGCAAGAGTCGCAGTTGCATTCGGCGGTCCCTCCCCCGAGCACGACGTGAGCATCCTGACCGGACTTCAGGCTGCCCGCGAGCTTCTGCGAGACGGACGGGACGTGACCGGTCTGTACTGGTCGAAGTCCGGGGTGTTCCACAAGGTCTCGGCGACGCTCGAGGCGGCAGACTTCTTGGAGGGGGTCCCGAGGGGAGCCGAGGAGCTTCGGCTCGTGCTCGGAGACGGCGCAGGCTTCGTTCCCGCGGCGTCACGGCTCGGCCGGGCCCCACGGCCGATCGAGCTCGACGTCGTCGTGAATTGCTGCCACGGCGGACCGGGGGAGGACGGCTCGCTTCAGGGGACCCTCGACCTCGCCGGTGTCGATTACACGGGCCCTTCGATGTCCGGGGCAGCTCTCGGCATGGACAAGCTCGCCTTTGCAGGAGTGGTCGCCGCCGCCGGCATACCCGTACTTCCTCGAGCGCCTCTCGACCCGGCCACGCGTGAGATCGGCTTCCCGGGGCCCTACATCGTGAAGCCGCGTTTCGGCGGCTCGTCCATCGGCGTCGAGGTGGTGGAGGATCTCCCCACGGCCACGGCGAGGCTCGCGGCGAACCCGCACCTTCGTAGCGGCGCGGTGATCGAGCCCTTCAGGACCGACTTGTTCGATCTGAACGTGGCGGTGCGTGCATGGCCCGAGATCGAGCTATCCGCGATCGAGAGACCGCTTCGCTCCCAAGGCTCCGCCGAGATCTTGGGATACTCCGACAAGTACGTAGGTGGAGAGGGTATGGCAAGCGCACCCCGCGAGTTGCCGGCATCGATTCCCGACGCCCTCGCGAAGGCGATTCGCGACAGCGCCCGGGAGATCGCCGTTCGCTGCGAGGTGAGGGGAGTGGCGCGCATCGACTTCCTCTCCGACGGCGAGACCCTCTACGTGAACGAGATAAACACCGTGCCCGGGTCGTTGGCCCGGTACCTCTGGGTCGATCCTGCCCTGTCGTTCGCCGACCTTCTCGATGCGATGATCACAGAGGCGATCGAATGCCCGACGCCACCGCACAACGCGGTCGGAGCCGACGGGAGCGTCCTGCGAAGCGCGGGCGGTATCGCGTCGAAGCTCGGCTGAGCTGAGGACGGGCAGCTCGCGCCATGCCGTTCCCCGAGAGGTTGCTGGCCGACGGAGAGGTCGTGGTCGCCGAGCTGCATCCTCATTGGTCGTTTCTCGGTTGGCCCCTCGTCTGTCTGGTCGGAGCAGCCGCTCTCACGATCGGTGTCACGGTCGGCGTTCCTCACGCGCCGATCGGGGTCCTATACGTCATGTTCGCTATCCTCGCCGCCGCGCTCCTTTGGCTGGCGGGTCGCTACTTTCGGCGAATGAGCATCACCCTCTTCGTGACCAACGCCCGCGTCGTGCGACGCAGCGGCGTGCTCGCTCGCACGAACCTCGAGGTCCGCCTCGAGCGGATCAACGAGCTCTCCTACCACCAGTCGATAGGGGCAAGACTGCTTCGAGAAGGAGAAGTGCTCATAGAGGTGGGCGGCGAGACCGGGGTGGTGGTCCTCGACCACGTTCCTCACCCGGACGAGCTCCAGAGCATCATCTCCGCGCAGGTGAGCGAGTGGCACAAGCGAGCGCAGGCGCCAGTGTTCGGGGCTGCTCCGCTGCCCGTCGTGGACACGCCCCCCGCCGGGACCCGACTCGGTGCCCTCGGCGGGGACAGGCCGCCGACCGCCGCTGAGAGGTTGGTTCAGCTGGACGAGCTGCGTCGACGCGGCGTGGTCTCGGCGGCCGAGTACGAGACGAAGAAGGCCGAGCTGCTTCGCGATCTTTGATCGTCCGCCTCGACTTCGATCGGGCCCTACGCGAGCACGCGGGCTCCGGCAGAGGGTCGCACGCGCCACGCCGGTGTCGAGAACGCCGTGAGGTCGATCGCCCCCGGCTCGGCGATCGAGACGACGCAGCCTCCGAAACCTGCGCCGGTCAACCGCGCTCCGTAGACGCCTTCGAGCGAGACGAGATGGACGACGAGGTCGTCGAGAGCGGGCGTCGACACCTCGAAATCCTCGGCAAGGCTTCGATGACTCGCGGTCATCAACCTCCCCGCTTCCGCCAGGTCCCCCGTCTCGAGAGCCGCGCAGAACCACCGCACGCGGTCGCATTCGGTCACGACGTGCCGTGCCCGGCTCCGCAGCTGCGGATCGGCGATCCCCACGAGGTCCTCGGGGCGCAGGTGACCCAAAGGGCCCAGGCCGTACGAGGCGGCCTCGCACTCAGCACGGCGCGCAGCGTACGGAGAATGGTCGAGGCTTCGACGGTGACCCGAATGGACCACGACGACTTCGAGGCCCTCGGGGATCGCAACGGTTCGCCGCGAGAGATCGGAGAAGTCGATCAGCAAAGCGCCTCCGTCTTCGGCCGCGGACACGACGAGCTGGTCCATGAGGCCACAAGGAACACCGGTGGCAGCGTGCTCGGCGCTCTGGCAGGTGCGCGCCATCGTGATCGGCTCTGCGTGGAAGCCGAGCGCCAGAGCGAGGGCCACTTCGAGCGACGCGCTCGAGGACAACCCGGCGCCGACGGGCAAAGTCGAATCGATCCTTCCTCGGCCCCCGGTGAAGGGCCGGACCAAGGCGACAATTGCTGCCACATAACGGCCCCACGCCGGAGTCGACGTTCGGATCAGCTCGGGTTCGAAACGAAGATGGATGTCGACCTCTGCGGGCTCGGGCTCGCCGGCCGACGACATGACGACACGGAACGTGCTGTCGGGTGTGAACGTCACGGTCGTACCGAGGTCCACGGCCATCGGCAGAGCGAGGCCGCCGTTGTAGTCGGTGTGGTCCCCGATGAGGTTCACGCGCCCAGGGCTGTAAGCCCGCGCGATGGGGTCGGCGGGGTGCTCCTCGGGAATTCGAGGCGGCTCGGGCATCTGCGACAGAGCATTTCACGCGCTCCCGGCTTGACCGTTGCTCCCGGTCCCGGACACGATCCGGACGTGGACGTGAAGGACATGGAAGTCGAAGAGGACCGGGACGTGGACGAGAGGGACGACTCATGAGTGGACCCCTCGAGGGAATCCGGATCGTCGAGCTCGCCGGGATAGGCCCCGGGCCGTACGCATGCATGATGCTGGCCGACGCCGGCGCGGACATCCTGCGTGTCGACCGGGCGACGGGATCGAGGGCGAAACCGGCCGAGAAGCCCCACTGGGACCTGCTGAACCGCAGCAGGCGGTCGGCAGCCGTGGACCTCCGAAACCCCGAAGGGGTCGCTCTGGTGCTCGACCTCGTCGAGAGCGCGGATGCCCTCGTCGAAGGCTGGCGCCCCGGGGTCGCCGAGCGCCTCGGTGTCGGCCCCGAGACCTGTCTCGAGCGAAATCCCCGTCTGGTCTACGGGCGGATGACCGGTTGGGGGCAGGAGGGTCCGCTCGCAGCCTCCGCAGGGCACGACATCGACTACATCGCGCTGTCAGGGGCTCTCTGGTCGATCGGCCGTCACTCCGAACCACCCGTTCCGCCAGTCAATCTCATCGGGGACTTCGGCGGAGGCGGGCTCATGCTCGCGTTCGGCATCACAGCGGCTCTGCTCGAAGCGAAGCACAGCGGCAAGGGGCAGGTCGTGGACGCCGCGATGGTCGACGGTGCAGCATCGCTGATGACGATGACCTACGCCTTCCACCAGCTCGGCTGGTGGTACGAAGAGCGGGGCGTCAACATCCTCGACACGGGCGCACCCTTCTACGAGGTGTACGAGACCGCCGACGGCAAGTGGTTCGCCGTGGGCGCCATCGAGCCACAGTTCTACGCGGAGTTCCTGCGAGTGACGGGGCTCGAGAACGAGGATCTGCCGCCGCAGATGGACCGCGACAAATGGCCCGAGATGAAGAAACGGTTCGCTCAGCTGTTCATCACACGCACACGCGACGAGTGGGCGAAGCTCTTCGAGGGAACGGACGCCTGTGGTGCGCCGGTCCTATCGCCGTGGGAGGCGCACGCCCATCCCCACAATGCCGAGCGCAGCACCTTCGTCGAGGTTGCCGGGGTGATACAGCCGGCTCCGGCCCCCCGCTTCAGCCGCACCCCGTCTCAGATAATGCGGCCTCCCCCGGTGGCCGGACAGGACACCGACGAAGTCCTCGGCGCATGGGGCATCGACTCGGCGCGCGTTGAGCACCTGCGCGAGGCCGGGGCGATCGACTGACTCCTCGGGCTTTGCGCCTGCTTCCGGCAGAGCGCTGACCGCCGGAGGTCGAGGATCAGAGGTTTACGACGGGGCAGGTGACGGTGCGGGTGATGCCCTCGATCAGCTGGATGTGGCTCACGACCATGCGGCCGAGCTCGTCGACGGAGCCGGCCTCCGCGCGAACGATCACGTCGTAAGGTCCCGTCACGTCCTCTGCGGACACGACTCCGTCGATCGCGCTCACTTGTTGAGCGACGTTGGCGGCCTTACCGACCTCGGTCTGTATCAGCACGTACGCGTTGACCCCCATCGTCGCCTCCCTGGTATGGATTGGTCTTCGGGCCTGAACCGCTCGCAGCCTACGCTCAGGAGTCGAGCCGATGCTCGAGGGCGTCGACCTGTGCGGCGAGCTCCGAAGGCAGGCGATCGCCGAACTTCCGGTAGTGCTCGTGGATGAGAGGCACCTCGGCCTGCCAGTCGGAGCGGTCCACGTCGAGCAGCTCGGCCACCTGCTCCTCCGAGACGTCGAGCCGTTCGATGTTGATTGCACCCGGAGCCGGGACCAGTCCGGCGGGCGTCTCCAGCGCCTCTCCCCGCCCTGCAGAGCGTTCGAAGATCCATGCGAGCACGCGGGAGTTCTCGCCGTACCCGGGCCACAGGAAGTGGCCCTCCGAGTCCTTGCGGAACCAATTGACGAGGAACAGTCTCGGGAGCTTGGAGCTGTCGGTGGCCTTGCCGATGGTGAGCCAGTGCGCGAAGTAGTCGGCCATGTTGTAGCCGCAGAACGGAAGCATCGCGAACGGGTCGCGCCGCAGAGCGCCGACAGCGCCCGTGGCGGCCGCCGTCGTCTCCGAGGCCATGATCGACCCGAGGAACACCCCGTGTTCCCAGTCGAAGGCCTCGGTCACCAGGGGCACCACCGATCGCCTGCGCCCACCGAACATGATCGCAGAGATAGGCACGCCGGCCGGGTCCTCCCACTCCGGTGCGCACGCCGGATTCTGCGTCGCCGGCACCGTGAACCGCGCATTGGGGTGAGCAGCGGTCGTTCCTTTGTCCGGGGTCCAGTCCTCGCCCTTCCAGTCGACGAGGTGCGCGGGATGCTCATGGTCCATGCCCTCCCACCACACGTCTCCGTCGTCGGTGAGGGCGGTGTTCGTGAAGATGCAGTTGGAGTGCAGGGTCTTCATCGCGTTCGGGTTCGTCTCGGTGCTGGTCCCCGGGGCGACGCCGAAGAATCCGGCCTCGGGGTTGATGGCGTAGAGGCGTCCGTCGTCGCCGAAGCGCATCCAGCAGATGTCGTCGCCGATCGTCTCGACCTTCCATCCCGGAAGGGTGGGTACGAGCATGGCCAGGTTGGTCTTCCCGCACGCGGAGGGAAACGCACCCGCGACGTAGCGCACCTCGCCGTCGGGAGAGGTGAGCTTGAGGATCAGCATGTGCTCTGCGAGCCAGAGATCGTCTCGTGCCATCACCGAGGCGATGCGGAGTGCGAAGCACTTCTTGCCGAGCAGGGCGTTCCCGCCGTAGCCCGAGCCGTAGGACCAGATCTCGCGGGTCTCGGGGAAGTGGACGATGTACTTGTCCTCGGTGTTGCAGGGCCACGAGACGTCGGGTTGCCCGGGCTCGAGCGGCGCGCCCACCGAGTGCAGACAGGGGACGAACTCTCCTTCGTCGCCCAAGACCTCGAGAGCGGGGGTCCCCATTCGCGTCATGATCCGCATCGACACGGCCACGTACGCCGAATCGGTGATCTCGACACCGATGTGCGACAACGGCGAGCCGAGCGGGCCCATCGAGAAAGGCACGACGTACATGACTCGGCCCTTCATCGAACCCCTGAAGAGATCCGTGAGCGTTGCTCGCATCTCGACGGGATCGCGCCAGTTGTTGGTGGGGCCGGCGTCTCCTTCGAGGGCCGAGCAGATGAACGTGCGGTCCTCGACCCTGGCGACGTCACCCGGGTCCGAGCGGCCCAGGAAGCTCGCCGGGCGCGTCGACTGCGACAGCGGCAACAAGGTCCCGGCCTCGACGAGGAGGGCGCAAAGCCGTCCGTATTCCTCTTCCGACCCGTCGCACCATTCGATTCGGTCGGGGGTCGTAAGCGCTGCCACCTCATCCACCCAGGCGAGGAGCCTCCGGTTGGCCGTGGGGGGTCGGTTGGCTGTCGGTGGCATGGGTCGGACGATCCTCTCTGCAAGTGGCCTGACGGTGGTCGGGGCGGGTCGGTCTGTGGGAGATAGCGGGTCTGTGGGAGATAGCGGGTCGGTCGGAGCCTGGTCCCGAGATCATCGAATTCCGGGCCGAGGTCCGTTTCCTGGCGTCAATGGTAGGCATTGATCATTCCCAGCCCCAATTCGGAACCCGTGCTCGGCGACGTCGCAAAGGGCGCATCTGGAGAGTTCGCTGCAATCGAGCGGATCCGCGTCGAGCTGACGAGGAGGTTCCCCGCCCCGCCCTCGGGCGAGACCTGGATCGGTGACGATGCCGCTGTCCTGATCGAGGGGACCGGATATCGGCTCCTGGCGACCGATCTCACGGTTGCCGGTGTCCACGCCGACCTCGAAGTGATGTCCTTGGCCGACCTCGGATGGAGGGCGATGGTGTCGGCGCTGAGCGACATCGCTGCGATGGGTGGTTCTCCCCGCCACGCCCTCGTGGGCGTGGCGGGCCCCCCCTCCACCGACCTGGACCTTCTCTACGAAGGCCTCGGTTCGGCGGCGGCGTCCCATGGCTGCCCGGTCGTGGGGGGCGACCTTTCGACCGCCGGCCAGTTGGTCGTGGCGGTGACGGTCACCGGGCGCGTAGACGAGGCCCCCCCGCCCGTTCTGCGCTCCGGTGCGCGACCCGGAGACGCGATCTTCGTCACTGGAGCGCTCGGGGCCTCGGCCGCCGGCCTGCGCGTGTTGCGGTCGCCACCTCGAACGATGGAGCCGGCCGGGAACGGCGACCGGTACGGTGCCGACGCGTCACTCGTGGAGGCCCACGTGCGTCCGACCGCCCGTGTGGAAGAAGGCTCGGTCGCGCGGCGAGCGGGTGTCGACGCGATGATCGACGTCTCCGACGGGCTCTCAGCCGACCTCGGCCATCTGGCCGAGGCATCGGGTGTCGGTGTCGAGATCGACCTGGTCCCCGTGTCGCGGGGGGCTAGCGAGGAGGAGGCCCTCGGTGGCGGCGAGGACTACGAGCTCGTCATGGCGACCCGACAACAAGACCGGTTGATCCGAGCCTTCGAAGAGGCCGGCTTGCGGGCCCCGATCCGGATAGGCACTTGCACGTCCGATCCCTCGTCCCGGACGCTGCGCGGAGAGACGCTGCCACGAATGGGTTTCGAGCACCCGTGGGGCCGCGGGCGCTGACAGGGCGCGCTCGGGTCGTTTTCGGCCACCAACCGTCCTTCGCACGCAGGGCGGACGTAGTCTCGTATCGTGCCTTTCCGCAAGGTTCTGGATCCCGAGCGTCTACAAGCGCTCATCGAGGCGATGCTCCTCGTGGACCAGGATCTGGAGCTCCCGGAGCTTCTCCGCAGGGTCGTCCAGACGGCCGTCGACCTTGTGGGGGCGCGCTATGGAGCGCTCGGCGTGCTCGATGCCCAGCGCACCGGCCTCTCCGAGTTCGTGACCGTCGGGATGGACGAGGAGGCGGTGACGGCCATCGGAACCCTGCCGCAGGGCAAGGGCATCCTCGGACAGCTCATCGAAGACCCGCGACCGCTGCGGCTGGAGGACCTCCACGAGCACGACGCCAGCGTGGGTTTCCCCCCGGGGCACCCGCCCATGAACACCTTCCTCGGGGTACCCGTCCTGGTCCGCGGCGAGGTCTTCGGGAACCTCTATCTGAGCGAGAAGGTCGGTGCGGAGGAGTTCAGCGAGGTCGACGAGAACGTCGTCTCGGCGCTCGCCCTGACGGCTGGGCTCGCGATCGACAAAGCCCGGCTCTACGCCCGCATGCGCGAGCTCACCTTGACCGAGGAGCGGGAGCGCATCGCACGCAACCTTCACGACACCGTCATCCAGCGTCTGTTCGCTGTCGGTCTCGCGCTGCAGGGGGCGGCGCGCCTCTTGGATCGTCCCGAGGCGCTCGAGCGCCTTCAGGATTCGATCGACGATCTCGACGAGACCATCCGGCAGATCCGCACGACGATCTTCGCGATAAGCAGGCCGCGAGGGGTGGCCGGTGGAGGCCTGCGGTCGGACATATTGGAGGTCACCGACGAGGCCGCTGGCCGTCTCGGTCTCGAGGTGCATGTGGACTTCGACGGGCCTATCGACTCTGCAGTCGGCGTGGAGACGGCAGACCACCTTCTCGTCACGATCCGAGAGGCGATCTCCAACGTCGTTCGCCACGCGCGCGCGTCCAGCGTGGAGGTCGACCTGATGGTCGAGGGTGATTCCCTCGTGCTTCGAGTAGCCGACGACGGTGTCGGGATCGATCCCTCGGCAGCTGCCTCAGGCGGACGAGGTCTTGCCAACCTCTCCGAACGTGCGAAGCTGCTTGGTGGAAGGTGTGACGTGACGCCGCGGCCGGAAGGGGGCACCGAGCTCGCATGGCACGTCAAGCTCCTACGATGAGCCAGCTGGCATGCTTAGGGACGTGAGAAGACTCGGAGACGCAGCCGAGGTCAGGGGGAGTTTTCGGTGAGCACGCGTGTGTTCCTGCTTGACGATCATGAGGTGGTGCGCCGCGGGCTGCGCGAGCTGTTCGAAGCGGAGGAGGACCTGAGCGTCGTCGGGGAGGCGGCCACCGCCGAAGAGGCCATTTCCCGCGTGCCGGCCACGCGCCCCGACGTAGCAGTCCTCGACGTCAGGTTGCCCGACGGCGACGGCGTCGAAGTGTGCCGCGACCTGCGATCTGCGATGCCCGAGCTCAAGTGCCTGATGCTCACCTCCTTTGCCGACGACGAAGCTCTCTTCTCTGCCATCCTCGCCGGGGCGAGCGGTTACGTCCTCAAGCAGGTGAAGGGGAGCGATCTCGTCTCGGCCGTTCGGCGGGTGGCAGCCGGAGGGTCACTCTTGGACCCCGCCCTGACCCGCCAGGTGATGGACCGCCTGCGGGGGGAGAAGGTGGAGGACGAGCGCCTTGCACGTCTCACGGGTCAGGAGCGCAACATCCTCCAGCTGATCGCCGACGGCAAGACCAACCGTCAGATCGCAGACGAGCTCTTCCTCGCCGAGAAGACCGTCAAGAACTACGTCTCGAACCTCTTGTCGAAGATGGGGTTCGCGCGCCGAACCGAGGCGGCCGTCTACGCGGCGCGGCTCGCGGAGCGCAAGCAGAAGGACTGACCAAGCAAGAAGGATCAAGACGCGAAAGACGGGGTGCCGGAGCACCCCGTCTTTCCAAGCCTTGGGCACCAGACGTGCCCAGCGTGGCATTTGGAAGTGTCACGCGTTTTCGAGAACCTTCTCCTTGTCCTCGCTGCTCTTCGCCAGCAGCCTGGAGAACAGCTCGTCCTCGGCGGACACCCGGGTGAGGTGCCACACCCCGACCAGTGTCAGGGCGAACATGATGCCTGCGAGGATGAAGGCGATGATCGCTCCCCAAAGTGCCACTTGGCCGATGGTCCAGAAGGCGTAGGCCTCGAGCAGCAGGCCTCGCAGGGTCGTGCCCTGGAAGGTCGTGGTCTTCTCGGCAGCCAGCGTCGATGCCTGAGTGGCGAGCGCCGTGTTGCCCGGAGCCGCCTTCGACGCAGCACTGGCCTTGGAGGCTGCAGAGCTGACCGTGGCGTAGACGCCGTTGTAGGGCATCGCGGCGAGGTGGTAGGCGATGAAGTGGTCGGCGTACGCCTCTGCCTGTGCTCCGGTCAGAACCTGCTGACCCGCGTACTTCTCCAGGTACGGGATCATCTGCGGCGTGACCTCGGTCCCGGGCTTGGCTGCGGCGAACGCCGCCTGGGTCGGGAACGAGATCTGCTGAGCGGCCAGCTGGTTGTGAACGTTGGTGTTGGCGTAGTTGTAGCCCCAAAGCGCCAGTGCACCGGCGGCGACCAGGACGACGACGAGGACGGCGCCGCCCGCTGTCAGGATCATGTCGAACGTCTTGCGTCGCATGAGGACTCTCTTTCTTGCGGTTAGGCCCCGTTTTGGGACCTTGCTTCCGGCTCGCTGCCGGATCTGGGTCTCATTGTGCGCACCTGCACAATCAGGGTCCCAGAGCCAGAGGTCCCTGTTCGGTGGCCCTAAGGACCGTTAAGCAGGGGGCCCTTGGGACAGTTTGCACAGGGGCCCTTGGGACGCAGGGGCCCCTAGGACAGTCGGCGCAGGTCAGGATCGGTGCCCGGAGGGGCCGGATAGGCCCTGAACCGGGCGTCTACGACCACCGCCCCCGAAGGTGACGCGATGACCGGGTTGCAGTCGCACTCGGCCAGCTCGGGAAGGTCCTCGGCCAGGCGGCCCAAGCGCACGACGAGGTCGACCAGGGCGTCCACGTCGACGGGCTCACTGCCGCGGAAGCCCGTCAGGAGGCGAGAGGCCCTGAGGGACAGGACCAGCTCGCGGGCATCGAGCTCGGTGATGGGGGCCAGGCGGGTCGCATGGTCGCCGAGAAGCTCCACGGCGGTCCCTCCCAGTCCGAACAGCACTAGGGGTCCGAACGAGGGGTCCCGCACGAACCCGGCGATCGTCTCCACCCCGGGCCCGGCCATCTTCTGGACGATCGCCCCCTCCATGGACTCACCGAGCGCCTTGTGCATCCTCTCGTAGGCCTCGCCCACCGCGTCGGCGGAATCGAGAGCGAGCTCGACGCCTCCGACGTCGCTCTTGTGCACGATCGTGACGCCGGTCGCCTTGAGTGCTACAGGTACCCCGATGCTGGCCGCCGCCTCGCGTGCGGCTGCCGCGCTCGTCACCGCGACAGTCGTCGCTGTGGGGATGCCGTAGGAATCGAGCACCGCCAACGCGCTCGCACCGGCCACCCACTTCCCGCCCGGGCCGCCCTGCTGCGAATCGGGCTTGGTTCCTGGAGGACCGGTCGGGACGGATTCGACGACCCTGCGCGCGGCGTTGGCGTCGACGCGGTCGAGCACCGGCTCGACTCCCGTAGGTTGCTCGCGCCACTGCGCATACGACACGGCCAGCGCAAGTGCGCGTGCCGCACTCTCCGGGTAGGTGAAGCACGGCACCGCAACCTCGCGCTCGCTCAGGGCAGGGCGGGCAGCGGGGTCCCCGAGGAAGCTGGCGAGCACGGGCTTCTCGATGCGCGATGACGCTGCCGTCTCTGCCGCGGAGCAGACCGCTCTCGCCACGTCCTCGGCACGGGTGACCAAAGGAGGCGTGAAGATGACGATCACGGAGTCCACTTCGTCGCCACTGAGAAGCATCCCGAGCACGCGCTCGTAGGTCTCGGCGGACGCCGAGGCGATCATGTCGACCGGGTTCAGCGTGCCCGCACCTGCGGGCAAGAAGCTCATCAGAGCTTCCCGGGTCGCCTCCGACAGCTCGGGGACCTCGAGCCCGTGCCCGGCACAAGCGTCCGCGGCCAGCACACCCGGCCCGCCGGCATTCGTGATGATCGCGACGCGATTGCCGCGGGGCAGCGGCGCCGCGGCAAGAACCTCGGCGGCGTCGAACATCTCCTCGATCGTGTCCACCCGGATCACACCGGTCTGGCGGAACAGCGCGTCGACCGCGTCCTCGGGACTCGCCAGTGCTGCGGTGTGCGAGGCCGCTCCGCGCGTGCCGGCGACACTTCGCCCGCTCTTGACGGCGATGATCGGCTTCGCCCTACTCAGCTTGTTCGCGATCCGGCTGAACTTGCGCGGGTTGCCGAAAGACTCCAGGTAGAGGAGCACCACCTTCGTACTCGGATCCTGTTCCCACCAGCGGAGCAGGTCGTTGGCGCTTATGTCCGCTTTGTTCCCCATCGAGACAAAGCTCGACAAGCCGAGACCACGTGCGACAACCTCGCGCAGGATGGCGATGCCGAGCCCGCCGGACTGCGACGCGAACCCGAGCGGGCCGGGAACCGGCGAGGTCGGCGCGAACGTCGCGTTCATAGATACCGCCGGGTCGGTGTTGACCACTCCGAAGCAGTTGGGTCCCACCACCCGCATTCCGTAGGCGTGCGCGAGGCGGGTCATCTCGCGCTGAGTCTCGGCTCCCGAGGCGTCGGCTTCCGCGAACCCAGCGGAGATCACGACGAGTGCGCCTACTCCTTTGCGCCCGCACTCTGCGATGACGTCGGACACCTTGGCCGCCGGCACGGCGATGAGCGCCAGATCGACGGGTTCGGAGATGGCCTCGACGGATGGCCAGCAGGGGACACTGGCCACGTGCGATGCCGACGGGTTGACCGGATAGACGGGGCCCTCGAATCCCCCGCGCAGAAGGTTTCGCAGCAGCTGATGGCCGATCGTCCCCCTTGCGCGAGCAGCGCCGACGACGGCGATCGAGCGCGGGCGCAAGAGCCGCTCCATCGAATGGACGACGGCCTGGCGCTCCCTCTCGTCGGCTGCAGCGAGGGCTTCGTGGCTCGGGGCGATGTCGAGCACGACTCGCATCACCTCCGACGACCGTTCGTACTGGCGCGCGAAACCTCCGTCACGCAGGACCGACAGCATCCTGTGGTTGTCCGAGAGGGTGTCGGCCACGAAACGACGTATCCCGTGGTGGCGTGCCTCGGATGCCAGGTACTCGAGGAGGATCGTGCCGAGACCCTTTCCCTGGAAGGCGTCGTCCACGAGAAACGCGATCTCCGCCTCGTCGCTCCCGGGACTGCGGTCGTAGCGAGCGACAGCCACTATCCGATCCGCGCGCTCGGCGACAAAGGCAACCCGGTCAGCCCCGTCGACGTGGGTGAAGTGTTCGACTTCACGATCCGCGAGCCTGGGGTGGGCCCCGAAGTAGCGATAGACGATGCTCTGAGGCGAAAGACGGCCGTGGAAGGCGACGAGCTCAGCGGCATCGCTCGGGAGGATCTGGCGCAGATGGGCCGTCGTGCCGTCGGCTAGGAGTATGTCGTTGCCGTTCGGCTGGGCTTCCTGGCTCATCTGCAGGCCTCCCACCGCCCGGTGGAGTCCGTCAACCCGAGGGTCAGTCGGCCGGGACAGTGGCTCCGGAAGCCCCGCTCCCGGCCCGCTCCCCGGCGAATCGCCGGGGCGGCTTGGTGACCTTTCCCGCACGCAGGCACGACGTGCAAACGTTGATGCGCCGCGGGGCGCCGTTCACCAGGGCGCGCACGCGCTGGACGTTGGGGTTCCAACGCCGCTTTGTCCGTCGGTGGGAGTGGCTCAGGTTCATCCCGAACGACGGGTGCTTCCCGCATACTTCGCACACCGCTGCCACGACGCGAACGCTCCTCGGTAGGAATCAGGGACTTCAGGACCGGGGGTCAAGGTTAGCATCCTGGTGATGAAGGCACTCGGGCGGCTAGACGCGGCCGACGTCGCCAGGGTAATGACGACCTACCGCCAGGTGCTGCGAGAACACCAGGAGGCGATCAATCGCCTCAACGTCTATCCGGTGCCCGACGGCGACACGGGCACGAACATGGCCTTGACCCTCGAGTCAGTGGTGGACGAGCTCGGCAAAGTCGAAGGGCTCGAGAACCCTGACCGCGTGCGCGTGCTCGACGACGAGCAGGCAGCCCCTGCGGAGATGACATCTGTATGCAAGGCCATCGCCCATGGTTCGCTCATGGGTGCGAGGGGCAACTCCGGCGTGATCTTGTCGCAGTTGCTCCGCGGCCTCACCGGGGTGATCGCAGAGGAGCCGGACTCCGATGGACGAGAATGGGCCGCTGCCTTGGAGGCGGCGAGCGAGGCGGCGTACAAGGCGGTGCTTCGCCCGGTCGAGGGCACGATCCTCACCGTCGCCCGTGCGGCGGCAGAAGGCGCCAAAGGTCCGGGCGCTGACCCGACGTCCCTGGTGAAGGTGCTCGAAGCAGCGCGAACGTCTGCCGACGCAGCCCTGGCGCGCACCCCCGAGCTCCTGCCGGTGCTCGCTCAAGCGGGCGTCGTGGACGCGGGCGGTTGCGGTTACCTCCTCCTGCTCGACGCGACCCTGACCGTGGTCGACGGACGCCCGCTTCCGTCGTCACCCCATGTGCCGCCGCGCGCCGCGCCGATGGGGGCATGGTCCGACGAAGCCGTGAAGTCACTCGGAGCCGAAGGAGCGACGACGCCGGGATCCCTGCCGTCCACCGTCACCGGCGGCGGCTCGGCCACGTCTCACTCTCCGATGCCGTCCGGTCTGGCGGAGCACGGGCTTCGATACGAGGTGATGTACTTCCTCGAGGCTCCCGACGACACGATTCCCGCCTTCACCGACGTGTGGGAGGGGCTCGGCGATTCGATCGTCGTGGTGGGCGGTGACGGAATCTGGAACTGTCACATCCACACCAACGACGTCGGCGCGGCAATCGAGGCGGCCCTCGACGCGGGACGTCCCCGCGACATCCGGGTGTCCGACCTCGCAGAGCAGATCGAAGAAGAGCGTTGGGTCCGTGAAGGCTCGGTCCTCACCGCGGGGGTGCAACCTCCCCCCCCGGGTCCGCCCCCGAGGACCTCCGTCGTGGCGGTGGCGAACGGGGAAGGGATCGGACGAATCTTCCACTCCCTCGGCGTCCACTTCATGGTGCCGGGCGGACAGTCGATGAACCCGTCCACGGCCCAGATCCTCGATGTCGTCGACGCGACACCCTCGGACGACGTGATCGTGCTTCCCAACAACGAGAACATCGTCCCGGTAGCGATGCAGGTGTGCGAGCTGGCGAAGAAGACGGTGCGGGTCGTGCCGACGAGCGGGATCGTCGAGGGTTTCGCTGCGCTGCTCGAGTACGACCCTGAGGCCTCGGCCGACGAGAACGTCGAGTCGATGTCCGCCTCTGCGCGTCGAGTGGTCGCCGGCGAGGTCGCCCAGGCGATTCGTGACGCGAGCGGGCCTTCGGGTCCGATAAGGGCGGGCGACTGGATGGGGCTGTCGCGCGACGGGGTCGAGGTCGTGGCCGAATCGATGGTCGACGCGACATGCGACCTGCTCGGCAAGCTTCTTTCCGACGAGCACGAGCTCGTGACGCTGATAGAGGGCGAAGGCGCGACAGGCGGGGAGACTCGGCAGGTCACCGAATGGTTAGCCGAGCAACGTCCGGATCTGGCAGTAGAGGTCCATCACGGCGGCCAGCCCCTTTACCCGTACCTCATCAGCATCGAGTGAGCCCGGGTACCGACCGACCTGACACCACGTCGCGAGGTGGGCAGCCACTGCGTCGCCTGGCAGAGATCCCGGTGAGCGAGGTGAAGCGAATCGGGGACAAGCGCGCAGGGCCTTTGGCCGACCTGGGGATCTCGAGCGTGCTCGATCTGATCACGCACTATCCCCGCCGGTACATCGACCGCACACACCGGGCCGATGTGGCCGACATGCAAGTCGGTGAGGAATCCCTCCTGCTCGCCACCGTCGAGTCGGTCTCCTCGCGCAGAACTCGTCAGGGCCGTCCAATGGTCGAGCTCGACGTCGACGACGGCACGGGACGATTGAGAGTCATCTTCTTCAATCAGGCCTGGCGCGCGAAGCAGCTTCCCGCAGGGACCGAAGCGCTCTTCTTCGGAAAGCTCGACACCTACAAGGGACGCAGGCAACTGACGAATCCGGTCGTCGACCTCGTCGGGAATCGCACCGGGCGGATCGTCCCCGTCTACCCGACGTCGGAGAGGTCCGGGATCGCGGGCTGGGAATTCGGCGAGTGGGTGGCCGAGGCGTTGAGGCGCGCGGGGGCCCTCGAGGACCCTCTTCCAGAAGGCTGGCGGGACGAGGTCGGGCTCGTCGACCGAACCTCGGCGTTCCGGCAGATACACGGCCCCGAGTCGTTCGAGGAGCTGGGTCGCGCGCGCAGGCGGCTCGTGTTCGACGAGCTGCTCCGCCTGCAGCTCGAGGTGGTGATGCGCAAGATCTCGGCCGAGCGCGACGCGCGCGGAATCCAGCACGTAGTCGATCCGCCTGCCGGCGCTTCCGGGCTCGTCGACTCCTTCGTGCGCCGGCTGCCCTTCGACCTGACCGATGCGCAGAGGCGCGCCATCGAGCAGATCGAAAGTGATCTCGGGGGGCCCCTTCCGATGCACCGGCTCCTCCAGGGTGAGGTCGGGGCGGGCAAGACGGTGGTGGCGGTGTGCGCGTTGCTCGTCGCCGTTCAAGGAGGTCACCAGGGGGCGTTGATGGCGCCGACCGAGGTGCTCGCTGAGCAGCACTACCTGGCGGTTCGAGAGCTTCTGGCCGATCTCTCCGTCGAGGACCCGAGCCGCCTGGAAGGGACGCGACCGCTGGCCGTGACGCTACTCACGAACCGCACCTCACCTCGCGATCGGTCCAAGCTGCGCCACGGGCTCGGGACCGGCGCGATCGACATCGTCGTAGGCACTCATGCGCTTCTTACCGACGACGTGCGCTTCGGGAGCCTCGGCGTGGTGGTGATCGACGAGCAACACCGCTTCGGCGTCGAGCAACGCGCGGCGCTGAGGGCCAAGGGCCGCGACGCTGCGGGTGGCGAGGGTGCAGATCCGGACCTGCTCGTGATGACCGCCACGCCGATCCCACGAACCGCGGCGATGGTCGTGTTCGGGGACCTCGACCTGACCGAGCTCGACCAGCTTCCTGTGGGGCGCGCTCCGGTCACGACCATCTGGGCTCGCACCCCGGCCGACGAGGACGCGGCGTGGAGCCGAGTGCGCGAAGAGGTGGCCTCGGGGCATCGGGCTTACGTCGTGTGCCCGCTCGTCGAGGGCTCCGAGCGCATCCAGGCTCGATCTGCAACCGAGGAGTTCGAGCGCCTGGGAAATGGAGTGCTGGCCGGGTTGCGGCTGGGCCTGTTGCACGGGCAGCTGAAAGCTTCGGAGAAGGAAGGAGTGATGGCGAAGTTCCGACGAGGCCAGCTCGAGGTCCTCGTCGCGACAACTGTGATCGAAGTTGGCGTCGACGTGCCGGAGGCCACCGTCATGGTCATAGAGGATGCGGACCGCTTCGGGATCGCACAGCTTCACCAGCTCCGTGGGCGGGTGGGACGCTCGTCGCTCCCGTCGTGGTGCTACCTGTTCGGTGGCGCCCCGTCCCCTCGGCGCAGATCGGCCGGCGGGCTGCTGGCATACGAAACGCTCGGCGGGGAGGGCCGCTCCGGTGCACACACACGCCTCGAAGCTCTCGAGAGGAGCAACGACGGCTTCGAGCTTGCAGAGGTAGACCTCGAGCTACGCGGGGAAGGGTCCATCCTCGGTTCGAGACAGAAGGGCAGAAGCGACTTGAAGCTCGCCTCGCTGAGAAGGGATCGGCCGCTCGTCGAGGAGGCAAGGAGAGTCGCCGACGCATTGCTGCGCGACGACCCCTCGTTGGAGCGGCTCGGGCCGCTCGCCGAGGAGATCAGGCTCTTCGTGGGTGAGGAGGAAGCGGCGTATCTGCTGAAGAGCTGACGCCTCGCCTCGCCTTGCCGATTGCCGAGCCTCACGCCTCGCCCCCCAGGATGCCTGTGAGATGCGAGCCGGGCGTACGGTGACTGCGTGCGGGTGATAGCTGGAGAGAGCCGTGGGCGGGCGCTTCGCGCTCCGGCCGGTGGAGGGACCCGTCCCACCGCGGATCGAGTGCGCGAGGCTATCTTCAACGTGCTCGGAAGCCTTGCCGACCTGGAGGGCGCCAGGGTGGCAGACCTCTTCGCGGGCAGCGGGGCGATGGGGATCGAGGCACTCTCGCGTGGCGCGGGATCGGCGGTCTTCGTCGACCGCTCGCCGGCTGCCCTGAAGGCGGTGAGGTCCAACCTCGTGGCGGCGGGGCTAGACGACGCTCGGGCAACGATCGTCCGGGCGGACGTGCTTTCGTGGCTCTCCGGGCGGTCGGGCAGCCGGACCCGGGCAGTGGGCCACTTCGACCTCGTGCTGTGCGATCCCCCGTACGACTTCGCGTCTTGGGACCTGCTTCTCGGCGAGGTCGACGCAGACATCGCCGTGCTCGAGTCGAACCGGCAGCTAGAAGTTCCAGAAGGCTGGAATGTCATCAGGCTCAAGCGCTACGGCGGTACGCTCGTGACAGTGGTCAGTGCCGCTGGCAATCGACGTTCCGGTGGCTCACGAGGCGAAGACGGCGCGAGCCGTCGGGTCTCGGGTCCCGGTACCACCATGGACACGAACCAGAAAGGCAAGCCGTGACCGCCGTCCTGTTCCCAGGGTCGTTCGACCCGTTCCACAACGGCCATCTCGAGGTGGTCGAGCGTGCAGGTGACCTCTTCGACGAGGTCATCGTCGCGTGCCTGAGGAACCCGCAGAAGGCGGAAGCTCTCTTCAGCATCGAAGACCGCGAGGAGATGATCACCGAGGCGGTCTCACACCTGTCGAACGTGCGGATCGTCTCGGTCTCGAAGCTGGTCGTAGAGCTCGCGGACGAAGTGGGTGCCAGGGCCATCGTGCGAGGTTTGCGTGCTGTCTCGGACTTCGAGAACGAGCTTCAGATGTCACAGATGAACCGTCAGCTTTCCGGGATAGACACGCTCTTCATCCCGACGACTTCCACGACCTCGTTCCTTTCCTCGCGCCTGCTGCGCGAGGTCGCGACATACGGAGGTGACGTCTCGGCCTTCGTGCCGAAGGCGGTGGCCGAGCGCCTCCAAGAGAGGTTTGCGAAGTGAGCGATGGGTGAGTGCGTCGGTGAGTGAGCTATGGGTGAGTGAGCGATGAACGACGACTACTACGACGGTCCCGTCGACGACCGGTTTCGCGAGGATCCCGTAGCGGAGTCGGCACCCGAGCCCGACGACGCCGAGGGCTTGATTCAAAGGGCAATCGCGGTGGTCGACAGCGCGCGCACGATGCCTCTGTCGGCGTCGGTCCTCGTGTCGCGCGAGGAGTTGCTCGAGCTGCTCCAGGGAGCCCTCGATCGAATGCCCGACGAGATGCGTGAAGCGCGCTGGTTACTCCGAGAGCGCGACGAGTTCATCGAGTCGCGCCGGCGCGAGGCGGACAGCCTGCTGGAGGAGGTTCGGGCGCAAGCCGAGCGGATGGTCCAGCGAACCGAGATCGTGCGTCAGGCGAACCAGGTTGCGCAGCGCATCGTGGAGGAGGCCCGCGAGGAATCGCGCCGTCTTCGTCATGAGGCCGACGATTTCTGCGATCAGAAGCTCGCCTCATTCGAGATCGTTCTCGAGCGCACGCTCAAGACGGTTATCGCGGGACGCGAGAAGCTGAGCGCTACCCCGCCGCCGCTTTCAGAGGGAGGAGCTTGGCCAGCGGGACCCGGTGACGGCCCGAGGGTACAAGTGCGAGAGGACTCAGCCGAAGGATCTGCAGGCATCGGGGGTTTCTTCGACCAGGACAAGGGCTGAGACGCGGGCTGAGTCGAGGCTGAGGCGAGGACAGGAGCGAAAGGGGTTGGCGATGTCAGTCCGTCCGTTCGTCGTTCACGTCGCGAGGCTCAGGCGCGTTCCTGGGACGCGGTGGCACGAGAATCGCCGCGCGGTCCTCGAGGACCTCGCATGTCTGGCAAGCGCGGTTCCCGACGGCGCCGAGGCGGAAGCGAACGTGGTGCTGGAATCGGTGGCGGGAGGCATCTCGGTCGCAGGAACCGTCAGTGCGCCTTGGGTGGGGGAGTGCCGTCGCTGCCTCTCGGCCGCATCCGGGACCGTGAGGGTGAAAGTGCTCGAGCACTACACCGCCGGTGGGGACGGCTCGGACACCTATCCGCTCGACGACGACGATATCGACCTCGAGCCGATGGTCCATGACGCGGTGCTTCTCGAATTGCCGATCGCACCTTTGTGCCGGGTCGATTGCAAAGGACTTTGCCCGACGTGCGGTGTCAATCGCAACGAGGAGGATTGCGGTTGTGGGAACCACGAGATCGACCCGCGATGGGCGGCACTCGGGGCTTTGCGTCTCGCCGACTCCGAGCCCTCCGAGGAGCGATCGAAAGGCTGACGCGAAAGGGCCCTTCTCGGCAGCGACTATCGTGGTCGGGCCCCACCTCTCGAGCACCGGATGATCCCTGATGGCCGTACCCAAGAAGAAGACCTCGAAGGCCAAGAGCAGAAGCAGACGCGCATCGAACTGGGTGTTGTCGACCCCGGCTCGCAGCGTCTGTCCCCAGTGCCACCAGGCCAAGCTTCCTCACGTCGTATGCCCGAACTGTGGGTGGTACAAGGGTCGTCAGGCGGTCGAGACCGACTGATCGATCGACGCCGACCGATCGTATGAGCCTCCCGGTCGCGGTCGACGCAATGGGCGGCGATCGCGCCCCAGGCGAGATCGTCGCCGGTGCCCGGCAGGCGGCCGACGAGCTCGGTATCGATGTGGTGCTGGTCGGACCTCCCACAGAGGTGGGAGACACGGGCGGCCTCGACGTCATACCGGCCTCGGAGGTCATCGCCATGGACGAGGACCCCGCCCATGGCGTTCGTCGGAAGAAGGACTCTTCGCTCGTAAGAGCTGCCGAGGCTGTTCGAGACGGGCGCGCAATCGCCATGGTCAGTGCGGGGAACACGGGCGCGACCATGGCGAGCGCCTTGTTGCGGATGGGGCGGCTCAAAGGTGTGATTCGCCCCGCGATCGCCACCCCGATCCCCAACCTCGTGTCGCATCCAACAGTGTTGCTCGACGCGGGCGCCAACTCGGAATGCACTGCCGCGATGCTCGTGCAGTTCGCGCAGATGGGTGCCGCGTATGCGGCGGCCAGGTACGGAGTCGTAGATCCGTCGGTGGCACTGCTGTCGATAGGCGAGGAGAGCTCGAAGGGAACGCCTCTGGTGAAGGAGACGCACGAAGCTCTCGAGAGAGCTTCCGGCTTGCGATTCGTCGGAAACGTCGAAGGCCGTGACCTCCTGCACGCCGCCGCCGACGTCGTTGTCACGGACGGGTTCACCGGCAACGTCGCTCTGAAGACCCTCGAGGGTGCTCTCAAGTTCTTCATGGGGGCCATCCTCGGGACCTTCGGAGTGGACGACGCCACCAAGCAGGCAGGGGACGTGCTGCTCCCTCACCTGTTGCCGATCGCCGAGACCTTCGACCCGGACACCGTGGGCGGGGCCGTGCTGCTCGGAGTCGACGGAGTCTGCGTGATCAGCCACGGCTCCTCCTCGGCCAAGGCGATCGTCTCGGCGGTGCGGGTAGCGCACGACGTCGCCACCGGGGGGCTCGTCTCGCGTCTGGCGAAGGCCGTGAGCGAATCCTGAGACTCGGCAAGGACCGGTAAAAGGGGCTACTGACCAGGATAAACTTCCTGGGGCAGAAGCCGAGCAGGTAGGATGGGCCCGGTTCGGGGCGCCTGGCGCCGCGGACCGAGACATCCGAAGGACTTCACAAGCTTCCAGGAGACCCGGTGCCCGCAGAGACCCATGTCGAGAGCGCGCCGCTCGGCCGCCAGCAGGTGTTCGAGATCGTGCGTGACCAGCTTGCCGACATCTTGGAGATAGAGCCCTTTTCGATCAGCGAGTCGTCGTCGTTCGCGGAGGACCTCGACGCAGATTCCCTCGCCCTCATCGAGCTGGTGGAGGCGTTGGAGGAAGAGCTGGGGGAGCGCACGGTGGGGTTCCGTATCGAGGACGAGGATCTCGAAGATCTCCGTACGGTGCGCGACGCAGTCGACTACGTGGTCGCAAAGCTCGGGACCGGCTGAGACGGTTTCTGGCGCTGCACCCGCGAGCCGAGCCGCCGACGACGGACCGAGCCCTTCAGACCAGCTGACCGAGAGGCTGGGGCGGACCTTTACCGACTCCGAGCTGTTGTTCCAGGCACTGTCGCACCGATCGTGGTGCGCCGAGGCGGGTGGCCAGCCCTCCAACGAGCGGCTCGAATTCCTGGGCGACGCCGTCCTCGGGCTGATCGTCGCCGAGCACTGCTACCGGCACTATCCCGAGCTCTCCGAGGGCTCGCTGGCAAAGGTGCGCGCGGCGGTCGTCAACACCTCCGTCCTGGCAGAAGTGGCTTCGGAGCTCGGTTTGGGCGATTCCGTGATGCTCGGTCGCGGGGAGGCCTCGTCGGGCGGCCGACACAAGGCGTCGATCCTCGCCAACACGACGGAGGCCGTGATCGGGGCCACGTACTTGGACGGTGGTTTCGACGCTGCACGCGCGCTGGTCATGCAGCTCCTCGAGTCCCGGATCAGCGAAGCCGCTGCGGGACCTGGGTCGGAGGACTTCAAGACCCGCCTCCAGGAAGTCGTCGCCCACGCGGTAGGAGAGTTGCCCCACTACGAGGTCGTGGGCACCGGGCCCGACCATGCCCGCCGATACACCGCACAAGTCTTCGTTTCGGGGGAGGCGGTCGGAGAGGGGCACGGGCGCTCGAAGAAGGATGCCGAGCAAGCAGCCGCGCGCGCCGCCTGGGACGTTCTGGGCGCCCGCTACGAGGTGACCGCCGAGTCGTCCGGAGAGTCATCTGACCGGGGAACCGAGACAGTCGATGCCTGAGCTCCCCGAGGTCGAGACGATCCGCCGCGACCTCGAGAAGGAGGTCGTCGGCCGGCGAATCAAGCAAGTCGAGGTCAAGGGAAAGCGGTCGATCCGCCGCCACAAGAGCGGCCCGGAGTTCCGAAAGCACCTCGAAGGGCGCAAGCTCGTCTCGATAAGGCGAGCGGGCAAGTACCTCCTCGTCGGGTTGGAGGACGACGACGTGCTCGTCGTCCACCTCGGGATGAGCGGGCAGCTGCTCCGGGCCAAGTCGATCAAGGAGCCGCTCGACCGTCACACACACGTGATCATCACTTTCACGCAAGGCGGACAGCTGCGCTTCGTCGATCCTCGGACCTTCGGTGAGATGTTCGTCACGTCCGCCGGGGAGCTCGACGCTCAAGTTCCCGAATTGGCGCACCTCGGGTTCGACCCTCTCGACGAGGTCATGAGCTGGACGCGATTCGGGCAAATGCTCGCCGAGAAGCACGCCGGGCTGAAGACGCTGTTGATGGACCAGAAGTTCGTGGCCGGCATCGGCAACATCTACTCCGACGAGATCCTCTTCGCCGCGGGCCTGCGCTACGACAGGTACTCGGACTCGCTCAGCTCCCAGGAGATCCGCCGCCTCTACCGTTCGATGGTGGAGACGCTTTCGGAGGCGGTCAAGTACCGAGGTTCGTCATTGGCAGACGAGCAGTACCGCGACCTGTTCGGCGAGATCGGTGACTACCAGGGTCAGCACCAGGTCTACGACCGTGAGGGCAAGGCGTGTCGCCGGTGCCGCAACGCGATCGTGCGCGTAAAGTTGAACGGGCGTTCGGCGTTTCTCTGTGAGCACTGTCAGATCTGAGGGCCCAAGCCGCTCCACAGGCCGTTCACCAGGGCGATGGCGAATGCCCCGGATCGCCATATCCCTACGGATAGGGTGACGAACGATGTTCCTGAAGTCGCTCACCTTGAAGGGCTTCAAGTCCTTCGCAGATCCGGCGACGTTGCAGCTCGAGCCTGGCGTGACGGTCGTCGTGGGGCCGAACGGGAGCGGGAAGTCCAACGTCGTCGACGCCGTGGCCTGGGTGCTCGGCGCCCAGGGACCGCGAACGGTCCGGTCCTCGAAGATGGAGGACGTGATCTTCGCCGGGTCCTCGGACAGGCCCCCGCTCGGACGGGCCGAGGTCTCGCTCACGATCGACAACCGCGCCGGGAACCTCCCCGGGGGACTCGCGGAGATCACCATCACCCGCACCCTCTTTCGTTCGGGCGACAGCGAGTACGCCCTGAACGGTCAACCCTGCAGGCTCCTCGATGTCCAGGAGCTCCTCTCCGATTCAGGGGTCGGTCGCCAGCAGCACGTGATCGTGGGCCAGGGCCAGCTCGACGGCATCCTGAACGCCCGGCCCGAGGACCGCAGGGGGGTGATCGAGGAAGCTGCCGGCGTGCTCAAGCACCGCCGCCGGCGCGAGCGCTCCGAGCGGAGGCTGGCGGCCACCGAGGAGAACCTCGAGCGGCTCGCGGACCTGCTTCGGGAAGTCCGTCGACAGATGCGCCCGCTCGAACGGCAGGCCGCAGCAGCCCGCTCGCATGCTTCGCTCGCCAAAGAGCTGCGCGAGCTGAGACTGCACCTCGTCGGCCGTGACCTCGCTTCCCTCGACGACCGGAGGCGCTCGGCGACCGCAGAGCGCGAACTGCTGAGCGAGGACGAAGCAGCACTCAGATCGTCGATCGCCGAGATAGACGCCGCTGCGGATCGTGCCGCTGCCGAGCTGGCTTCGCGGCGCGAGGAAGACCTGGTGGTCGCGCTGACGCGTGTGGAGTCCCTGTCCGAGCGTTGCCGCGGGTTGGCCGGGGTCCTGGCCGAACGGCGCCGGTCCGTGGCGATGGCGCTCGAGGTGGCTGCCGGGACCGACGTGGTCTCGACGTTGGAGTCGGACTCGGCCCGACTCGGTGGCGAGCTCCAAGAGCTGCAAGGGGAAGAAGAGGCGCTCGCGCCGCTGGCCGCCGAAGTCGAGCTCGCCGAGCGGGACCTCGAAGCCGAAGTCGCCCTCCAGGAGTCGGAGTCAGGCGACCTCGCGGCGGTCCGTCGGGCCGAGGAAGGGCTTCGCGAGGCGGATCGCAGGCGCCATCGGCTCGAGGAGCGCGCCGAAGCCCTCGAACGCGCCGCCGAGGAGCTGCGAGGGACCGCAGCCGGCGAGGTGCTGTCCGGTCGACCGGGTGTAGTCGGTGTCGTGTCGAATCTCGTGGAGATCGCCGACGATCTGCGTCCCGCGCTCGAAGCGGCCCTCGGCGCTGCATTGGAGGCCGTCGTGGTCGAAGGAGACGCAGCTGCGCGCAGCGCACTCGCAGCTCTCGCCTCGGCCGGTTCTGGCGGCACCGTCTTCGCACTTGAGCAAAGGGTTCTCAACGCCGCCCTCGGCGGGCCGGAGCGTCCCGACGCGGAGAGTGGCCTCCCCGAAGGCGCACCTACAGGAGCGAAATGGCTGCGCGACCAGGTCCGCACTCGGGTCCCAGGCGTAGCCAAGCTGCTCGATGGTTTGCTCGTGAACGCGCTGTTCGTGCCCGGAGGATGGGAGGGCGCGGTCGATTTCGCACTCAAGCGTCCCGACCTCGTGGTCGTGGACTCCAAGGGTGACAGGTTTTCTCGATCCGGCTGGAGGATCGCGTCGGGTGCGACCCCTGACACCGAAGGTGCAGCAGCAGAGGCGAGACGCCAAGCCTCCGAATGTCTTGTCGCGACCGAGCGTGCTCAGCGGTCCCTGGCGGCCGCACAGAGCCTCGCGGAGGCCTCACGCCGGCGCTTGGAGGAGAGACGCGTCCACGTGGGGGCCATGCGTCGCAATCTCGAGGTGAAGGCTGCGGCCCTGAGCGAACGCCGATCGGTGCTGACCGGGCGCCAGGCAGAGGCAGAACGCCGGTTGGCCGGCCACAGCGCCGAGAGGGCCCGGGCGGGCGAGCGGCGTCGCCGACTGGAGGCCGAAGGAGCGACCGTCGATCGCCTCGACGCCACGGTCGCCGGGTGTGCCGGGCGCCTGACCGGCTTGCTCGAGCGCGTTCAGCAGAGACGGGCACGCCATCTGGACGAGGTGCGTGCAGGAGGTGCGAGGCTCGACACCCTTCGCCACGAACGCTCCGAGGCCGACTCCCGCCTCACGAGCACGCGAGAGCGACTGCAGCGTCTCGAGTTGGAGCTCGCCGAGATCGGCGTGCGGTACGAAGCGTCCTCAGAGGCCCTGCGCCGAGAGTTGGGCTGTGAACCCGCGGAAGCGGCGGCGACCGTCTGTCCACCGCTGCCCGAGGGGGTGGACGCCAGGTCGCGTGCTGCGGCACTGGAGGCAGAGCTGGCGACCCTCGGACCGATCAACCCTCTGGCTCTCGAGGAGCTCGGCAACCTCGAGGAGCGCCATCGATTCCTCGAGGAGCAGGTCGACGACGTGCGACGCGCACGACGTGAGCTCCACCAAGTCATACGAGCGGTGGACGAGGAGATAGTCCGGGTCTTCGCCGAGGCGTTCGCCGACGTGAACCAGCACTTCCAAGTCCTCATGTCGACGCTGTTCCCGGGCTCGACGGGCAGATTGGTGCTCAGCGAACCGACGGACCTCCTCGACACAGGGGTCGACGTGGAAGCGCGGCCCGCGGGCAAGAACGTGAGAAAGCTGTCGCTCCTCTCGGGTGGCGAGCGGTCGCTGGTCGCGCTCGCGTTCCTCTTCGCCGTCTTCCGCAGCCGTCCTTCGCCCTTCTATCTGCTGGACGAGGTCGAGGCGGCCCTCGACGACGTCAACCTCCATCGATTCCTGGACTTGCTGCACGAATTTCGCGGTGAGGCCCAATTGATCATCGTGAGCCACCAGAAGAGGACCATGGAGGCTGCCGACGCTCTTTACGGAGTGACGATGGCGCCCGGAGGTTCCTCGAAGGTCGTCAGCCAGAAGGTGAGCCGGCAGGTTCCCGACGACGAGGCGGCCTCGATCGGCGCGTGAAACGCCGCGTGTCCGAACTGGCCCGGACCGTCGAGGCGAAGCCGTAGGCTTCGCGAGCCATGCTCGCCATCTGGATAGTGATCGCCGTCGTCGCGGTCTTGCTGGTCACTGCCGCGGTGTTGTTGCCTCGGCGTCGGGCTCGTCGAGTGGGAGCCGGCCGGGAGGCTTCGGCGAGACCTCTCGTTGCGCCTACCCCGCCGCCGACCCCCAAGACGAAGCGACCACCAGGTCCTCCGAAGGCGCCGTCGCGAGAGGCAGCCGCCGAGGTGGAGGCCTTAGGAGCGCCGGAGGCTCCAGAAGCGCCGGAGGCGCTCGAAGAAACCGCGCAGGTCGAGGAGAGGCCGGCGCCGGCCCTGCGAGACCGCATGGGAAAGACGCGCGGCCTGCTGTCGGGGTATGTGCGGGCCCTGCGTGCGAAGGGCTCGGTCGACGACCAGACCTGGGAGCAGCTCGAAGAGGCACTTCTCAGGGCTGACGTCGGGGTGGCCACGACGACGGCGCTCTTGGACGACCTGCGAGCCCGAGTGCGCACCGGAGGCTTACGCGGCGCCGACGCAGTGATCGCAGCGCTTCGCAGCGATCTTCTCGAGACCCTTCGCGTCGACGGTGTGCAGCCAGGACTCGCCGACGACGCCGGGACCGCCGAGACGAGCAACGAAGCATCCGACGGGGACGGCGACTTTGCCGGCAGGACCGAGGTCTGGCTATTCGTCGGCGTGAACGGGGTCGGGAAGACCACGACCATCGCAAAGGTGGCCCGCCGTCAAGTTGCCGACGGCCGGTCTGTGGTCCTTGCAGCCGGAGATACCTTTCGCGCCGCGGCTGCCGAGCAGCTCACGACGTGGGCCGATCGCACTGGCGTACCGGTTGTGAGGGGGGCAGAGGGTGCCGACCCGAGCGCGGTCGTCTACGATGCAGTGCGAAGCGCCGCCTCGCGAGGCGACGACCTCGTTCTCGCCGACACGGCAGGTCGCCTGCACACGAAGGTCAACTTGGTCGAGGAGCTGAAGAAGATCAGACGCGTCGCAGACCGCCCTCCCGGCCACGTAACCGAAGTGCTCCTCGTCCTCGACGCGACGACCGGTCAGAACGGCTTGGCCCAGGCTCGCCAATTCACAGAGGCGGTCGGCGTAACAGGAGTCGTGCTCACCAAGCTCGACGGCACTGCCAAGGGTGGCATCGTTGTGGCCATCCAGCGTGAGTTGGGACTCCCGGTCAAGATGGTCGGTATCGGCGAGGGTGTGGACGATCTCGTGCCGTTCGACGCCGACGAATTCGTAGACGCGCTCTTCGAGTAGGGCTCCGCCCCTTGAGTCGTTCGGCAGCCGGGTAGCCTGAGAAGCCGTGTTCGACGCTCTTTCCAGTCGCCTCGAGGGGGTCCTCGGTCGTCTCCGCAGCCGCGGGCGCCTGAGCGATGCCGACCTCGACGACGCTCTTCGCGAGATCCGCACTGCTTTGCTGGAAGCGGACGTCGACGTCGCTGTTGCCAGGACCTTCGTGGACGGCGTGAGATCCAGGCTCGTCGGGCAGGACCTGTCGAGGAGTCTGAGCCCCGGTCAGCAGGTCGTAAAGGCAGTCGACGAGGAGCTCGTCGCGGTCCTCGGAGGGGAGACGCTGCGCATCACCTACGCGTCCGCTCCGCCCACCGTCGTGCTGCTCGCCGGGCTCCAGGGATCGGGCAAGACGACCACCGCCGCAAAGCTGGCGCGTTGGTACCGCCAGCAGGGGCGCAACCCGATCCTGGTCGGGGCGGACTTGCAGAGGCCCGCCGCCGTGGAGCAGTTACGGGTCCTCGGGGCCCAGATCCAGATTCCCGTCTTCAGCGAGCCGACGGATCCGGTGTCGGTTTCGACAGCCGGCGTGAACGAGGCGAGACGGACGGGACGCGACGTGATGATCCTCGACACCGCCGGGCGCCTGGCGATCGACGAAGCGCTCATGGACGAGGTGAGGCGAATATCGGCCGCTGCGTCCCCTCATCTGACGTTCCTCGTCATAGACGCCATGACCGGACAGGACGCCGTCGCCACTGCCGGCGCGTTCCACGCGGCCCTCGAGCTCGACGGCGTGATACTCACGAAGCTCGACAGCGACGCGCGTGGTGGAGCGGCACTGAGCGTTAAGGACGTGGTCGGAAAGCCGATCGCGTTCGCATCCACGGGTGAGCGGCTGGCGGACTTCGATCAGTTCCACCCCGACCGGATGGCGAGCCGCATCCTCGGGATGGGCGACATGCTCAGCCTGATCGAGCAGGTCGAGCGCGAATTCGATCAAGAGGTCGCTCAGTCCAGCGCCACACGCCTCTTGGAGGGCCGCTTCACGCTCGAGGACTTCCTCGCCCAATTGCAGCAAGTGAAGAAGCTCGGTCCGCTCGGGGGGATTCTTTCCCTGATGCCGGGCCTGGGCAAGGAGCTCAAGCAGGCGAGCTCCGCGATAGACGACCGCCAGGTGGCGCAGGTCGAAGCCGTGATCAGGTCGATGACCCCAGCTGAGCGGGCAGAGCCGGCGATCATCGACGGGTCGCGCCGCGGGCGCATCGCGCGGGGGAGCGGTACGACGACGCAGGACGTGAACCAGCTGCTCCGGCAGTTCGGCGAAGCTCAGAAGATGATGCGGTCTCCGGGCATGCTGAAGGGAATGTTCGGGGGGCGACCGGGACAGCTCCCCGATGCCCTCAGCCAGCTGGGAGATGCGGGCGACCTCCTCGGCGCAAAGGGGGCGGGGGTAGGTGGCCTAGGAGCCCAGGACCTGCTGGCAGGCATGCAATCGCCTGAACGACAATCGCTGGCCGGCGTCCCCCGCTCGTCGCCTGCCGCCTCGGGCGAGAGCGGCGAACGCAGAGGGGCCCAGGGGAACAAGCACGGAAAGAAGAAGAAGGGTGGCCGAGTGACCCCGAAGAGGTCGGGCCGCTAGGCGCACGCGCTGCGACCCTGGGCACGAGGGTCCGTAGGGTCCCGTGGCCACCGGTAGACTCTCTCGGTCGTTCGAGGCGCCCACGGCGCAGGAGGGCAGGAAACAGGCAATGTCCGTCAAGCTGCGGCTCATGCGGATGGGCAAGACGAAGCAACCTACGTACCGCGTGGTCGCGGCGGACAGCCGTTCGCCCCGAGACGGCAGGTTCATCGAGATCGTGGGCACCTACGCACCGCGGGGCAGCTCTTCCGCGAACCCCGCCGCCGTGGTTCAGATCGACAACGCGAAGGCCCTGAAGTGGCTTCGCCAAGGCGCCACACCCACCGAGCGGGTCGAGAAGCTCCTGCGAACGTCCGGCGCGTGGGAAGAGTTCAAGCCGGCGCAGTCCAAGTGACACAGCCGGCGGTGACGGCATGAGCGACGGCGTGGACGAAGGACTCGAGCTCGAGGACGACGAGTTCGACGACGACGCCATCTCGGGTAACGAGGTGGCAGTGAGTGCCGACGCGGTCGACGACATGGCCGGCAACCGAATCGAAGGTGGCACTGCCATCAGTGTGCTCGACTACGTCACTCGAGCTATCGCGACGGAGCCAGACTCCGTAGTCGTAGAGACCGACGACAGGGGTCGATCGCTCAGGTTCCGAATTCACGTTGCCCCAGGGGACATGGGCCGGATGATCGGACGCCGCGGACGAGTCGCGCAGGCGATTCGCACCGTCGTGCGCGTCGCGGGCTCACGTGACGGCGTCGATACGAACGTCGACTTCGTCGACGACTAGAGGTTGAGGCTGCCCTCGGCGGGGGACCTCCTCGAAGTCGGGCGAGTGGTGCGCCCTCACGGACTGTCGGGCGAGATGGTGGTCGCCTTGGTGAGCAACCGGAACGAGCGTCTCGAGATCGGCTCGCTCCTCTACACGCCGGACCGCGAGCTTCGAGTCGCGAGCGCGAGACCCTTCAAGCACCGATGGCTCGTGCGCTTCGACGGGGTTTCCGACCTCGAGGCTGCCGAACGTCTACGAGACAAGCCGCTGTTCGCGCCTCCGCTGTCGGACCCCGACGCGCTTTGGGTTCACGACCTGGTCGGCTCCGAAGTGCGCTCTGTGTCGGGCGAGGCTCTCGGCAAAGTCAGGGCAGTCCTCGCCAACCCAGCAAGCGATCTCCTCGAGCTCGAAGGCGGAGGCCTGGTGCCTGTTCGCTTCGTGGTCGAGCAAAGCCGCGGGTTGGTGGTGGTGGACGTGCCGGAGGGGTTGCTGGAATGACGAGCGTGACACCGACGTGACACCGACAGTGGCGATCCACCGGAAGCTCGCGATCGAGAGGAAGCCCGCGTGATGCGGATATTCGTCTTCACCATCTTCCCCGATCTGCTCGAGCACTACTTCTCGGGTTCGCTGCTCGGAAAGGCCCGCGCGGAGGGCCTCATCGAAGTGCGGGTGTGCGACCTGCGCTCGGGCGCCGGGGACCCGAGGCGCTCGGTCGACGATGCTCCGTTCGGTGGCGGGGCGGGAATGATCCTGGGACCCGCGCCGCTCTTCGCAGCCGTGAAGGCAGCAGCTCCACCGAGACCGCTCTTCCTTCTCGCACCCGGAGGAAGGCGCCTCGACCAAGCCTTCGTGGAGGAGCTGGCGGCGCTCGCACCATCCGAGTCGGGCGGGTTCTCGCTGCTGTGCGGCCGCTACGAGGGTGTCGACCAGCGCGTCGCCGACCACCTCGTGGACGGCCACCTCTCGATCGGGGACTACGTGCTCGCCGGGGGAGAGGCCGCAGCGTGCGTGGTGGTGGAGGCGGTCGCCCGACTCGTCCCGGGTGTGATGGGCAACGAGGCCTCGTCGCTGGACGAGAGCTTCTCCTCGGGGCTCCTGGAGTACCCGCAGTACACCCGTCCCGCAGTCTTCGAGGGCTGGGAGGTCCCCGAGGTCCTGCGAAGTGGCGACCACGGCCGGATCAGTCGCTGGCGACGGGCGATGGCGCTGCGCCGGACTCTCGAATTGCGCCCTGACCTCGTCGAAGCCCGCGGCGGACTGAGCGAGGAGGAGCAGCGGCTGCTCCAGGAGCTGGGACCGGCCACCTAGGTCACGTCCTTTGGCGGCGGCTATCCTTGGACCTCCGGTCCGGTGAGGCCCGGCCCGTCGTGGCCTTCACCGAGCACCGCCGGACCTAGAGGATCGACCCTGAAGGGACGCGCCCCATGAACCCCACAGACATCGTCGACCGCGAGCGCCTGCGCGACGACGTCCCGGACTTCGCTCCGGGCGACACACTGAAGGTGCACGTGCGGGTTGTCGAGGGAAACCGTCAGCGCGACCAGGTGTTCCAGGGTGCGGTCATCCGTCGGCAGGGATCGGGAGCTCGCGAGACGTTCACGGTGCGCAAGCTCAGCTTCGGGGTCGGGGTGGAGCGCACGTTCCCGGTGCACTCCCCCGTGCTCTCCAAGATCGAGGTCGTGACCAGGGGGGACGTGCGTCGTGCAAAGCTCTATTACCTGCGTGGCCGCGTCGGGAAGGCCGCGAAGATAAAGGAGAAGCGGGCGGCGCGTCCATAGGACCGGCACCGCGATGAGCGAAGAAGATCTCGAAAGGTACGAGGCCGAGATCGAGCTTGCGCTCGTTCAGGAGTACCGAACGGTTCTCCCGCTCTTCCGATACGTCGTCGAGACCGACCGTCGGTTCTACCTGACCAACGAGGTGAAGGTGACGGTCCGCGACTCTTCGTCGCCGACTTGCATCGAGCTGGAGCTCAACGACGCTTGGGTCTGGGACATGTACCGCCCCGCGCGCTTTGTTCCCAACGTCCGGGTGATCACCTTTCGCGACGTGAACGTCGAGCGACTTCCCGAGGGCGACACCCCCATGCCTTGAGCGCCGGCCGACGAAAGCTGGGGACCCGCGGCGAGCATGCAGTGGCTCGGTGGTACGCGGCAGCCGGCTACGAGCTCCTCGCAGCCAACTGGCGATGCCCACAGGGCGAGATCGACCTTGTGCTCGGGCACGGCGCCGGAGCCGAGAGTGGAAGCCCACCGGCGGGGGGCGGTGCGCACACAGTCGTGTTCTGCGAGGTGAAGACCCGCCGCAGCTCTCGCTTCGGCACCGGGTTCGACGCCGTGACCCTGGAAAAGCAACGGCGGCTGAGGAAGCTCGGCGCGAAGTGGCTCGCACAACAGCGCTCGCTGGGGCAGCTCCGCAGAGGGCGCCTGGAGGTTCGCTTCGACGTCGCATCCGTCACGCCCGCAGGTGAAGGGCTCTCCGTCGAGGTGCTAGAGGGTGCTTTCTGACTCTAGGGTTTCGGGCCATGAGCACCGAGACGATCCTCGTAAAACGCGAAGAGGGCGTGGTCAACGTCACCCTGAACCGCCCCGAGCGTAAGAACGCTGCAAACGGCCTCATGTGGAAGGAGCTGAACGACACGTTCGTCGAGGTCGCCCACGACAGCTCTGACCGTGTGCTCGTGATCACCGGGGCCGGAGGTGCCTTCTGCTCGGGTGCGGACATCTCGGATCCCAAAGGTGTGAGCGGCAATCCCGAGGACCCCCACCTCGTCCGCATGCGCTTCCTCGGAGAGGTGATGCTCGCCCTGCACGACGTACCGAAGCCCACGATCGCGAAGGTCCGCGGTATCGCAGCCGGCGCAGGCCTGAGCCTCGCGCTCGGATGTGACCTGGTCGTCGCCTCCGACAACGCGCGTTTCTCGGAGATCTTTGCAAAGCGCGGCCTGTCGGTGGACGGAGGATCCTCCTGGCTCTTGCCGCGAAGGGTCGGGCTCCACAAGGCGAAGGAGCTCGCGTACTTCGCCGAGATCATCTCTGCACAGGACGCAGAGTCGATGGGCCTGATAAATCGTGTCGTGCCTGACGCGGAGCTCGACGAGTTCGTCGACGACTGGGCACGCAAACTTGCGCAAGGCCCTCCGATCGCCTTGTCGATGACGAAGAAGCTCCTCGACAACGGGCTCAACGTAACGATGGCGCAGGCGCTCGAAGACGAGGCACGCTCCCAGACCGTGAACTTCTTCACCGAGGACACCACCGAGGCGATGCGTGCATTTGCGGAGAAGCGCGAGCCCCGATTCAAGGGTCGCTGAGCGACCAGGTCCCCGACTCAGGTCCCGCCGTCTCGCGTGGGGACGAAGGTTACGAAGTGTGGTTCACCGCCAGTAGGACCTAACGGCGCCTTCCACCACTTCTCCTGCTGCGAGCAGTGTCTCTTCGGATCCCGGTGGACCGATCAGCTGCAAGCTCGCAGGAAGCTGCCCGCCGGTGGGAACCGGCAACGACAGCGCCGGGGCACCGGCGAAGTTGGCGGGGAGAGTGCAGCGAGCCATGAGCAGGTTCTCGCCCTCGCTCAAGAGCGGTGGCACGATCGTGAGCGTCGGGGTCGCGAGCAGCTCGACTTCCTCGAAGATCCTCTCGAGTCGTGATCGCCACCCGTCGCTGGTCGTTCGGGCTGTCGCCAAGGCAGCCTCGTCCACGCCGCGGCCGATCTCGAGGCGCTCGACCACGTCGGTTCCGATCTTGTCCCGGTGCTTCTCCAAGAGGTCGCGATCGCTCGTCCAAGCCTCCGCGACGAGAAGCAGGCCTGCGGCCGCGTTCACCTCGTTCCATTCGGCGATCGCGATGGGAACCAGGTCCCAGCCGGTGGCCTTCAGGGCGCGGTCGAGTGCGAGATCGATGACCGGTTCACAGTCGACCCTCAGGTAACCCACGCGTGCGGGCGCTGTCGCGCTCACTGCGAAGCCGGGTTCGAGAAGCTGCATGCCGGTGACGAGCCCGGACACGTCGCGCGCCATGGGGCCGACGGTGTCGAAGCTGGGTGACAGCGGCCAGATGCCTTCGAGAGGCACACGGCCCCACGTCGTCTTGAGCCCCGCGGTCCCGCAGCAGGCAGAAGGGATCCGCACCGAGCCGCCGGTATCGCTGCCGTAGGCGACGTCTGCTTCTCCGGTTGCAACGGCGACAGCGGATCCGCTCGAAGAGCCTCCGGGGACCCTGTCGGGATCGAGGGGGTTGACCGGTGTCCCGAACCAGGGGTTGATCCCGGTCACGCCCAACGCGAGCTCGTGGAGGTTGGTCCGGCCGACGATCCTGGCACCTGCGGCACGTGCTCCGGCCAGACAAGCCGCATCGCGCTCGGCCGGCTCCGCAAGCTCGGCGACCGCGCGGCAGCCGGCGGTGGTCGGAACGCCCTCCATGTCAATGAGGTCCTTGATGGCCAGGCGTACCCCGGTTCCCTGGGTGTCGAAGCGCGTGATGAACGTGCTCATGGGCCGAAGCTAACCCCACCTGGCGGTCACGTGTTACACCCCGGTCCTATCGTCGAACCAGCGCATCGAGGGCCCGGCGCCGTTCGAATCACATCAGGCCCTCCGAAGAAGCCGAATCCGCCCGCGAACGCATTAGCGAAGAGGTTCGAGCACATGCTGGCCTGCATCGAATCGGCCATCCTTCACGGCGCCGACGGTCGTCGGGTCGCAGTCGAGGTCCACGTGAACGAAGGCGCTCTTCCGGGGTTCAGCATCGTCGGCCTCCCCGACGCAGCTGTCCGCGAGTCACGTGACCGAGTCCGCGCAGCGGTCATGACGAGCGGACTTGACTGGCCGAATCGTCGGATCACCGTGAACCTCGCGCCCTCGGGAATCAAGAAGGGTGGCGTCTGGCTGGACCTGCCGATCGCGATCGGTGTTCTCGTCGCTTCCGGACAGCTGCCGGGTGGGTGCACAAAGGGCAAGGCTTTCGTGGGCGAGCTCGGCCTCGACGGTTCGCTTCGGGAGGTCCAAGGGATCGTCCCTTTGGCGGCGACGCTCGTTGGAGCCGATGTCGTGGTCCCGACCACCTGTGCGACCGAGGCGTCGATGGTCGCAGGACGACGCATTCGCGCGGCGTCGAGCCTCGTCCGGGTGAGCCGGGCCTTGCGACGCCTCGAAGGATGGGAGATGGTCCCCCCGGCATGCTCGGCGCATGGGGGACCTCCTCTGCCCGACCTCGGCGACGTCCGTGGACAGTTCACCGGTCGACGCGCGTTGGAGGTCTCGGCTGCCGGAGGCCACCACCTCCTTCTCGTAGGGCCTCCCGGTTCGGGCAAGACCATGCTGGCTCGAAGGCTTCCGGGCATATTGCCCCCGCTGCGCCGCGACGAGGGGCTCGAGGTGATGAAGGTGTGGTCGGCTGCGGGCGTCAGTCACCCCGACAGAGGTCTGCCCGAGCGTCCTGCATTTCGCTCTCCGCACCACAGCGCGACCGAGGTCTCAATGGTCGGTGGTGGAAGCGAATGGCTTCGTCCGGGCGAGGTGAGCTTGGCTCATCGAGGGGTCCTGTTCCTGGACGAGCTCGGAGAGTTTCCTGTCTCGGTTCTCGAGGCGCTTCGCCAGCCCCTCGAGGACGGCGTCGTCCACATCAGCAGGGCGCGCACGAGCGCCGATCTACCCGCACGGTTCCTGCTCGTCGCTGCCATGAACCCCTGCCCATGCGGTGAAGGGTCGATGACTGGCGCCTGCCGGTGCAGCGAACCTGCCCGTGCGCGCTACGCCAGACGTCTCTCGGGACCGTTGCTCGACCGCTTCGACCTCGCGATCTCGCTCTCGAGGCCAGATGTCGACGAGCTCTTAGAAGACGCTCGCGCGGAGTCGTCGGCAAAGGTGAAGGAGCGGGTAGGTAGTGCCCGCCTGGAGGCAGCAGCACGAGGCGTCACCTGCAACGCAGAGCTCCCGGCAAGCGGCTTGGACGAGACAGCTCCGATGTCGTCCGAAGCCGCTGCGCTCCTCGAGCGCAGGCTCCGCTCGGGGTCACTTTCGGCACGTGGCCTTCACAGGGTCCGGCGCGTGGCACGGACAATCGCGGACCTCGACCTCGTCGGACCGCTCGTCGGCCAGCGACATGTCGCAGAGGCACTCTCCCTGCGAGGAGTGCACTCAGCCCTCATCGGTGGGAGGTGGTAGGTGTGGGCCTCAAAGAGGAAGAGCGGTATGCGGCCGCGCTCTCCTGCCTCGGAGCAGGTCCCCGGCGCCTTCGAGAGTTCGTGGAGATCCTGGATCCCGCTTCTGCATGGGAGGCACTCGCCGCGGGGGTGCACCCTGCGGATCCGAAGCGGCAGTACCGCGACAAGACGCGCGACCGACTCCTCGTCTCGGTCACGAGGGCCTGCGAGCGGAGCGGCATCGCCGTGCTCGTCCGAGGCGCGACCGGCTATCCCACGGACCTCGCAGATGACCCCGAGGCGCCGGCGGTCCTGTTCGCGCGGGGCGACGCCTCGGTCTGTGACGGGGCTCCTCGCGTCGCCGTCGTGGGCACCCGTTCGGCGACTCCATACGGCTTGGGAGTCGCGTCGGAGATCGGAAGAGGGCTGGCGGGTGCGGGAGTGGTGGTCGTTTCGGGACTTGCACGGGGAATCGACTCCGCCGCTCACAGAGGAGCGATCGACGCAAATTGTGCGCCGGCGCTCGGAGTCCTCGGAACGTCGCTCGATGCTCCAATACCTCGTGTCCAGACGGACCTGCGCGACGACATTGCGACCAACGGGTCCGCCGTCTCCGAGCTACCACCTGGATGCGCCGGCGCGCCGGCTTGGTGGTTCGTCGTTCGCAACAGGGTGATAGCTGCGCTGGCCCACATCGTGGTCGTCGTCGAATGCCATGCACGCGGAGGCGCGCTCCACACGGTCAAGGCCGCGACCAGGCGCGGCCTCCCCGTGGCTGCGGTCCCGGGGTCGGTGCGCAGCGCGGCCTCTTCGGGGACGAACTCGTTGCTGGTCGACGGGGCCACGCCAGTGCGCGACGTCGCAGACGTCCTCACGTTGCTGGAGCTCGCCATCGCAGGGCGCCCGCAGATCGCCCCACCCAAGCCACCCGGGCGCAACGCGGGGTTCGTTCCCGGGCAGATCCGCGCCGTGGTTGGTCCGACGACGGCGAGGGTGCTCGAGTTCCTCGAGAGCGACCCGGTTCCACTCGACACTGTGATCCGGCGCAGCGGCCTCTCACTCGGCGAGGTTTCGCTTGCTCTCGAGGAGCTGAGCGACCGCGGGCTCGCTGCGACCGACGCAGGATGGTGGTCGAGGGCGGGCGACTGAGGCGGCGAGCTCCCCGCTGTACGGTGATGCCGGTGGATCTGGCCTGGGACCGTTGTGAAGATGCGAGCTCCCATGAGTGATCTCGTGAACGTGCCCGGAGCCGAGGGCCTCCGCTCAGAGGAGGGACCACCCCGGATCGAGCCGCTTCCTCGCGAGGACTGGGACGAGCTACTCCTGGCGCTTCTGTCCCGCTCCCTCGGAGGCGCCGAGAGGCCCTTGAACATCTTCACCACTTTGGCGCGTCACCCCGAGTTGTTCAGGCGCTGGCTCGGGTTCGGAGGGGCATTGCTCGCCGGGAAGCTGAGCGCCAGGCAGAGGGAGCTCGTGATCCTGCGCACCGCCCACCACTGCGGCAGCGCCTACGAATGGGCCCAACATGTGTCGCTCGCGAAGGCAGCCGGTGTCGCCGACCAGGAGATCGAGGCCCTCAGGGGAGCGATCTCTCCGGGTGACTGGGAAGCGTCCGACCTCCTGATGCTTCGCGCCGCCGACGAGCTGGACTCACAGGGCACTATCAGCGACCCCACGTGGGAGGCTCTCGCCGAGCGCCTCGACGACGCCTCTCTGATCGAGCTGGTCATGCTCGTGGGCCAGTACCGGCTCGTGGCGATGACCATAAGGACCCTGCGGATCCAGCTCGAGGAGCCCTGACCCGGGCCCGCATCAAATATCGGCCGGTCGGAGCGGAAATCAGTCAGCGTGGTTCCACGACGGCTGGCATCGAACCCCTCGAAGCTACGCCTTTCGCGCCCATCGCAAATTCGTCTTGGACTCGTCGCCCAGCAACCGATTTCGGCACTCCGGGCACAGCCACCACTTGGCGCTGTCGCCCAAACCGATGGATGGATGCAGAACGAAGGTGAGGCGGCAGCGCCCGCACTTCGTGACTGGATCGGCGCCTTGGTCGGCTTCCGTGTCCGCGTCAGCTAGCTCTGGCGCGACAGCTGCAAGACCCCGACCAATCGGGATAACAGGCATGGCGCTCCTTCGATAAGTCTCAGAAGAAGGCGTCGAGCCTGTACGGGGCGACAACCAGTTGCGGTCGTCCTGCCCAAACAAGGCGTCACTCCCAAGATGGGATACCCAAGCTTACATCAACACCCCTTCATCCCTTTCATTCCACCTCGTCATCCCTAGAGCCGAGACCCTGGTTCAACCAAGTCACACGACGTGTCGACGTGCAACGGTGACCAAGCGCCTGGCCCATTTCATCGGAGAAGGACCCGTCGCTTCTTGAGACGGCTCAGAGGTGAGAAGCGAGGGATCCAAATACGAGCCTGGCGGCTGCATTCGACCCTTCGCGTCCTGCCACCAACCGGTTGGGCTCTGCAGGTATCTCGTCACCGGGTTCCGATCTTGCTTCGAGTCCGCCGTCGAGTCCCGGTGTCAACAAGTAGCTCCAGGTCGAGAACATCTAGCGCAGTCATCTCGGTCGGACCTTCGGCGAATGCTTCACGTTTAGGGCGGGAGCTGCTCGATGGCGTGCAGCAGCTCTGGGAGTCGTAGCCAGGCGGGCCAACTTCCCCATGTCGGTACCAGAACCTCGCACGAGAGTCCGAGCGCTAGGCGGCTCCGATTCGATCGATCCCTCATCCCGTGACCGCGTCGCACCGTCACGCAATCGGCCTTCGAGGACCCAAACCTGTATCTCACGGATCGCAGCGTCCAATTCAACCGTCACATCGCGCATTTCGTCCACAAGTGCGGGATGTGCCCAGTTGGAGCGTCTAGAGATCAACATCCCCGCTCGGTGAATGTGGGAGATCGCCCCATCGAGCGAGTTCTTCATCTCCGCGAGACTCGGCTCACGTACGTGATTCCCACCAGCGACGCTAACGCGCTCCAGTGACGAGACAACACGCCCCTGCGAAAGCAAAGGCACCCCATTCATGACGTCCCTTTTCCTCGGCGTTCACCGGGGTCTGGGGCAGCGTCGATGGTGACTCTCCCGACGGGGATCACCTGTCAAGCAGGCTACTCCTTGGAGTTGCCACCTGCACTGCAGTAGTTGGTCAGTTTGATTCCGGCAGAGGCTATGAACCCGGATTCTGAGTCCGAGCGTCGTCCAAAGTCTTGACGGCGGACACCGAAGACAGCGGAGCGTAGATGGCTTCCCTGTTGAGTCTGGAGGTCCGAGGTCCTGACTGGAATCCTATTCCGGGAAGGGAAGCGTGCTCCGGATCAATCTCGAACGGGACCACCACGAGTGTGCCAGGGATCACGGTATGCCAGATACCGTCGATCAGCACTTCAGTGATCTTGTCCACCTCAATATTCGTCGTGTCGTTCACGGTCTAGCTCCTCCTCCTAGGGAACCAGGCTACGTCTCTCGAGGGGACGATAATCAGATTGCCTACCACCGAAGTCCTTTCGTGAGACGGTCGGGTGGAGGATCCCCTCTGGGCTACCCGATAGCGGGGATTCGCCATCATCGCTTTGATCGTCCCCGTCGGCTACGAGGTGACCTCGGATGTGCCCCACCATCTGATGGACGGCTCCGAGTTGGAGCATCTGGACGCAGCTCGCAGCGCAGGAGAGGCCGAGGCCATTTCATGTAGCGCTTCGCCCGTACCGCTTCGTCGCGGCACTTAGGAACATGTGGGTCCAAATCCCCTTTCATCTGATCGATTCGGGGGCGTAGCGTTTGACTCGGGTCCTCGGGGGTAAACCCGCACCGAAGAGCCGGGTTCGAGGGTGAAAACCGGTCACGCTGGCAGGTCTTTTGACCACAGACGTCGTCCCTCCTTGGGACGCTCCCGAGGGCCCACGCAAGGGGTCCGAGCAGCTAGCCCATTAATCCGGGCCATTTTCGGCGGGCACATTGGACTCGGGCCGTCCCACCCGAAGGCGCCGGAGCAGGCTTCGATCGGCGGCGGCGGCGTCAGCTTCCAGGGGCCTCTTCAGCAAGACGGCCACGCTCTCGTCTGCGAGCACCGTCATGCCGACGGCTTCCCAGCCAAGTTCGCCCTCCGCATTTAGGGCCTGTAGCGCCGCCGAGGGCTCTTGGCCGGCTGTCGGCGCCTCGAATCGAGGAAGAGCGATGACGAGGTACTCCCAAGCGGTCATCCGACCATTCTTACCGGGGCGCAAAGCAAAAGTTCAGCTGAGTGATGAAAGGATCGTTTCGCCGTACCGACTCGGCTAACCCCTGCTACATACGCTGGATGAGCTCTGGGACTACGTTGGATGACTGAGGAGAGTGAAATGGCAGAAGGCGTAGAACTCGACGCGCACCATCGGGCCACGGTCGAGAAGATCTTCAACCATCCGGTTAGTCACAACATCCAGTGGCACGATGTCTTGTCGCTACTGCAGAGCGTGGCCACTGTGACTGAGGAGCCTCGTGGCCGGTTCACGGTGACCTTGGGGTCTGAAACCGAATCGTTTGATGCCCCGCGACATCACGATATCGACGAGCAGCAGGTGATCGATCTGCGGCGAATGCTCAGGAGCGCCGGGGTTACCCCCGAGTCGACATAGCGCCACCCCAGCGAAGACTTGAACGACGTTCGGTATTGGAACGGTGACACCGGCTTTACGCCGTCTCAGATGGACTCCGCGCCGTAGCCGGAGCGTTGGGCACACTAGCGGTATGGGTCCCCCCAAGGGCCAGAAGTCCTGAGAACTCAGCCGCTCGCGCAGGACACGGAGGACCCTGGGGTGGACGGGCGCCCGCCGGCGCCCTGAGTCACGCGAATCCTAACGGTGGAGGCCCCTTTTCTCGCGACCACCTCGAGCGTCCCTGACTGAGGCGACGACACAACGCGTCCACCCGACACGTCCACGTCGTACCCATTCGGGTACTGCAGGGCGGGGACAATGATGACAGAGCATCCCCTGTCGAGGGGTCTGCCGTCCGGAGCAGTCGTCGAGTACGTCATCTCGAAGGTGTGGGTCTCCGATACGTAACCATAAGAGAGCGGGGTCCCAGCGACCGTCCGTGGATAGGGCTCGACGAGGGTTTGAAGCGTCGCTTCGTCGACGTTGGCGCCAGTTGCGGGTAGACGAGGGTCGTAGACGAGGGCCTCGATGCTCGGTGGAATGGAGCCTGACGGGTCTTCACAGCCGCAATACGCCCACTCGATCCAGGGGAGATCGTTGCCGTCTGCGACGTCCACCACCCGGCTCAGGTCCTGCCGGTCGGTGGTCGCTCCGAACTCGGTGAGCACGAGAGCATCTCCCGTTGTCGCAGAACGCGTGAGCGCGTTGTCGGCGGTCGAGGTCTCCTCTTCGGCGCACTGAGACTCGTCTTGCAGCGAGCTCTGGAGGCAGTAGTCGTGGAAGGACATACCCAGGGGACCACCTGTAAGGCGCGGCAGCTGTGTAGGCGCCCCGAAGTTGAAGGTGACGAACGGCTCGTAGAAGATGAGGTGCCGCTTGTCCACCGACCTGATCGAGTTGACCACCTTCGAGTAGAAGGTCGCGAGCTCCGAAGCGGTGGAGCTTGCCGGCCAGGGCTCGTTGAAGAGGTCGTATCCGAGCACGTAAGGGTCGCCAGCGAAGCGCTCGGCTACGAGCCTCCATGCGCTCGCATAACGCTCTTGCAGCCCCACACCTCCAGGACCAGGTTGATCCGTCCAGAAATTGTCGAAAGCCGCGTCCAACGCCGGGCTCTGCGTGTAGGCGAGAGGGAAGACGAAGGTCTTCTCGGGAAGCCCGTCGGTCTCGACCGACCACGATGGAAAGCCCTCACCCCCGAAGGCCTGTGTCATCACATCCTGGTGGAAGTCTAAGAGCGTGTATATGCCGTGGCGGGCGAGCACCGAAACGGTAGATGCGATCGAGTCGAGGTAGGAGCGGTCGAACCTGCCCGGGGACGGTTCGACCGCAGAGTAGATGACCCCCAGCCGCACGAGATCGAGACCCTCGTCCTCCAGCACCTTCGCAGCCTCGTCCCCGAACCCTGCGGCCTCTGGTGTGAAGGGAGGAAGTTTGTAGACCATGTTCATCCCGTGCAGGATGACCACGTCACCTTCGCTGCTCGTGAGCCAACGTCCGAGGTGCCCTACGAGCTGCACCGAGCTGGCGTGCTGCTGCGTGGCAGATGTGGACCCCGTGCTGCAGGAAACGAGAACCGCTGCAGCGCAGATCACCCCGACCACCCGAACGCCGGATCCGAGAACCAAGCTTCCGCGACGACCTAACGCCCGAGCGGTCCGAACTGGACTCGGACGGCGCTTCGGCACCCGAAGAGCGTACGTGAGCGGCTGAAGGCCTCGCTTTGACAGACCCGGTCCGGCCGAAATCACCCCCGACGGCTAAATCCGATTGTCTTCGGGTCGTCTACCGGATCTGTTTCGCAAGCTCTATCCGTCGCTCTGCCTAAACCGAAGGGTGACGCCATGGAGGCTTCATGTGAGTGAACCGCATCACAGGTCGTCGAACGCAAACTTCATCGAACCGATTCCATCTGGACTGCTAGGGGCGTCCCCGCGCGCGTCGAGCCCAGTCATCTAGGTTGAGGCACCGTGACCAGACAGCTGCTGTTCTACGGGGCTCTCGGCGTCATCAGCACTGCCGTCGCCTTCTTCGTCAACCGTCGCCTCTTTCACCACAAGAGAGCGGCGGTACTCGAGGGGTTCTACTACCTCGTCGGCGTGGTGTCGCTCGGCCTGGGCTGGTATTTCAACGTTCGTTACACCCACCAGTATGGGAGTCACGCTAGCTACGTCAACTATACGAAGGCGCTGTTCGACAACTGGGCCTCCGACTCGGCCGCCCAGGACTACGTGATCTTCAACGTCGTCCTCTTCCCGCTTTGGAGCATCGTCGACGGACGGAGGCGGGGTATAAGGGCGCCGTGGATCTTCTTCGTCATGAGCCTTTTCACGAGCCTGGCGTTCTCGGTGGCGATGTACCTCGCCTTCGTTGAACGCCAGATCCGCTACAACCGCGCGGAGCTGGAGGCTTCCAACACGGCATAGCCGCAGTTGTAGCCCGGGATGAAGGTGATCCCCGGGCCACCGTGGCAGCCCGCCCCGCACAGGTATAGGCCGTCCAACGGCACTGGCAGGTCCGGCCAGCCCCGCGGCCCGGGGCGGAAGGGGCCCATGAACTCCGGCTGGAGCAGCCCGTGGGTGAAGTCGCCGCCGGTGCAGCCGAACATCAACTCATACGTGTAGGCGGGGTAGGTCAGCTGGCGCTGGACGATGTCAGGGAAGTTCGGCGCGACAGAGGCAATCTTGGCTACGACGCGTTTCGCCATCTCGTCACGCAGCCGGATCTGATGCTCGCGTGTCGAGCCGATGGGGAAGTAGAAGGCGAAGCTGCTTGCTGCGTGCTTGCCGGATGGGGCCAGCTTCGGGTCGTGGATGCTCGGGATCTGCAGATTGAACGACGGTGCTGCCGGCACCCGCCCCGCTACGCAGTTTTCGAAGTCCCCTTGCATCTGCTCCGCTGTCCCGAAGAACGTAACGTTTCGGCTGAAGGACGGGTCGTTCAGCCGCTCGTACGGCTCGATGTACTCGGGGAGCCCGTCAAGGGCGAAGTGGACCTGGAAGTAGAGGGCACGGTGGTCGATGGTGCCGACTCGATGGACAAATTCGTCGGGAAGGTCCTCAGCCTCGAGGAGAGTCAAGAAGGTCGAGCTGGGATCGAGGTTCGACACTACGATCGGCGAGCTGATCTCCTCACGGTCGGCGAGTCGGACGCCTCGGACCCTGCTCTCGGAGACAAGGATCTTCGACACCTTGGTGTGCCGACGGAGCGTGCCGCCGTATCTCTCGAAGAGTTCCAGCACGTGCTGGGACATGGTGCCCAGCCCGCCCTCGACTTTCGACATGGTGGCGTCGCCGGGTGAGGCGAGGGCGAAGGCAAGGCACAACGCGCTTCCCGGGGTGGCTGGGCCCTTGTATGTCGAGTTGACGGCGAGAAAGGCGAGCATGCTGCGGACTGGCGCATGCTTGTCGCGGTCGGGCAGGAAGCGATCGAGCACGTCCATGACGCTGCCGAACATCGCCATCCGGATCGCTTCTCGCTCCGTCTCGTTCCTGGCGCAATCCCACATCTCGTCCAGCGATTTTGGCGGCTTGCGGACTTCGAAACGCCCAATGGCTCGTGCTGGCGCGTCGGCCCAGGCAACGATTTCGCCCATGCCCATAAGAGCATCCATACCGAGCGTCTCGCCGAGGTGGGTGAGCAGCCGGTCGGTGTCGGAGTACATGAGCAGGGGCGGCTCGCCCGGTTGTCCCACGCTCGCCGAAATCACTTCGGGTTCGTAGATCGGGCAGTCATCGAAACCGAGGTCTTCGTAGAGCTCGTTCGGGAGAGGGAACTGGATCGACCCCGCCAGCTCGAAGCGGTACCCGCGAATGAGCTCCGTCGTGGAGGCCATCCCGCCGATGAAGTGGTTTTTCTCGAGGCACAGGACCCGCATGCCGCCGCGTGCCATGACGGCTGCGGCGGTTAAGCCGTTGTGGCCCGCTCCGATGACCACGGCGTCATAGTCGCTCACCACGAGGAGGGTACTCCTCGCAACACGCTGAGCCCAGCGCGCAATCGGCCTCGACGCTGAGGTTTGGCTTTACCGACTCCTCTGGTGTCCGTAGGCTTTACGTCGATGACACAGACGGGTGATCGCCGGAACCTGGAGGAACGGATCCGCGAACTGAAGGCGTCTCTCGACAAACACGTCACTAGTGAGGCGGAGCTGACCACAGCCGTGGCTGCCGATTTGACCAAAGCAGTCCATGAACTTGCTGACCACCTCGTATATCTGCACCGCCGTTTCGAGAAGATGGAAGGGACACTCCCTGAGTGGACGACGAGGGGTTGGACGCCGCCACCCGGAAGTGACGCTCCTCAAGTCGACTAACGGGTCACGCGGGTCTTGAAATGACGCCCAATGGGTGCTCCAAAGTGCCCGCCCGTCGTCAGAGCATCCGGTAACGACCGGTCGAGGAGGGATACCGACCGTCCTCTTGTACGAGGACCGCGGAGGAGCCCAACTCGAGCGAGCAATCCTGAGCCGTCGAGCGGGGTTGGGGACTGGGCCTTTGTTCGAGCGGCGGGTCGTCGACAAGCCCATCTCGCCTTCGAGACGGTGCACCGGGCATGCTGCAAGCCATGGCCGAAGCCCCTGCACGGGAGCCACATCGGCCCTCGACCACACCGGCCGAAGGCACCTGGCAACGACGAGGACCCCTGCTCCTTGCGTCGTTCGGATTGATTGGCGCGTCGGTCGCGTGGGGCGTCGACACGACCGGCGCCCGTGCAGCGACTTCCCAGGACTGGTCGCCCTTCGTCTTGGTGGTCGGGCTGCTTCTGGTCGGTATGGTCGCCGACAGCGATGGGGTCTTCTCGGCTGCCGGGTGTCGCTTGGCTCGGGCCGCGCCGAACGGTCTCGTGCTCTACGCGGGTTCCATGGCTCTCGTGGCGGTGGTTACGGCCCTGCTGAACCTGGACACGTCGGTTGCCTTTCTCACTCCGGTCCTTCTGTACGCCGCGCGGATCCGAGGTCAGGATGAAGCTCCCCTCCTCTACGGGTGCGTCCTCGTCTCGAACGCCGCTTCCCTCCTTCTGCCGGGATCCAATCTCACGAACCTGATCGTGCTCGGACATCTGCACCTGAGTGGGGCTCATTTCTTCTCGCGTACAGCACCGGCGTGGGCTGTGGTGGTCGTGCTGACCGCTGGAGTGGTCGGTGTCGCCGAGCACCGCAAGCTTCGAGCGCCAAAGATTGAGTCGACGCCCTCGGAGCGCGCTGTCTTGGGCCTCGGGGTCCTCGCGGTCGCGGCGGCAGGTGTATTCGTCTTGGTGCTTCGCTCCTCGGCCCTCTACGTTGCTGGTGTCGGGGCGGTGGCGATGTGCGTGCATCTCGTTACGAGGCGCGAGCGCTTAGAGCGGGTTCTCGACGTGCTTGGCGTTCCAGTGCTCGTCGGTCTCTTCGGCACCGCTGTCGCCCTCGGCACCTTGGGGCGCGCCTGGTCGGGACCTTCAACCCTCATGACACACTTCGGCGACTTTGCAACAGCCTTCTTCGCAGCTGGAGGATCAGTGGTGTTCAACAACCTCCCTGCTGCGTCACTTCTGGCATCGAGAGTGCCACCCCACCCGTTTGCCCTCCTCGTTGGCCTCGACGTCGGTCCGAACCTCTTCGTAACCGGATCGCTCGCTTGGATCATCTGGTTGCGGTCTGCTCGCGCAGCAGGTGCATATCCCTCGATTGCACGAGCTAGCGCTCTCGGGGCCTGTTCAGCCCCCGTTTCGATCGCAGCCGCCGGGGCCGTGCTCACCCTTACCCAGCTGCACTGATAACGCGCCCGGATTGCAACCACCTGCCGGACCCGAACATCCGTCCTGCACAAGCTATTTACCGAATCAGTCTCCGGAGAGGTCCGGGAATAAGCCCTAATTGGACTTTGTTCAAATAAGGCATGGGTGAACAAGCGGAGCAAGTCGTCGTCGATCGGCTGCACCGAGCGGGGCTGCGAATGACCCGGGCCAGGTGGCTCGTCTACGAGGCTCTCGCGAAATTGGATGGGCACCGAAGCGCCGACGAGGTTCACCAATCGCTCGTTTCCCAGGGCTCTCAAATCTCGCGCACGAGCGTCTACAGCACACTCGAGATCCTGACCGGTACCGGGCTGGTGATGGCCGCGGATGTCGGACCTGGTCGTGCTCTGTACGAAACCGGGACCAGATGGCACCACCACGCCGTGTGCAGAGTGTGCGAAGAGGTGAGCGACATCGAGTGCGCGATAGGCGCAAAGCCTTGCCTCACCGCGTCGGGAGACTGGGGTCAAGTGGATGAGGCGCAGGTCATCTTTCGCGGGGTGTGCCTGCAGTGCCTGCAACAGCAGCGAAAGCGCCCACGCCGGCAGATCGAGGAAACCGCGCATGTCGGCCGAACCGCACACACAGCGCACACAGCAGATACGAATCAGAGAAGAAAGAGAAGGAGGAGCGACTGATGCTCACAGTAGGAGACAGGTTCCCTGAGTTCGACCTCGCCGCCGTGGTCGGCAAGGACGACCCGCAGATCGACCGGGTGCGGCTCGAGGACTACGAGGGTAGGTGGCTAGTGGTGTTCTTCTGGCCCAAGGACTTCACGTTCGTGTGCCCGACCGAGATCGCCGGGTTCGGCGCAGCCCATGGGCAGTTCGCCGCTCTTGGTGCGTCGATCGTCGGTGCGAGCATCGACAACGAGTACGTGCACTTGGCATGGCGTCAACAGCACCCACATTTGCGGACCCTTCCGTTCCCCATGGCATCGGACTTGAAACGCGACCTCGCCGGCGAGCTGGGGATCCTCGACAAAGAGGAAGGGGTAGCCCTACGCGCCACGTTCATCGTCGACCCCGAGGGCGTGATCAGGTTCGCTTCGGTTTACGACCTGGACACCGGACGCAACGTCGAGGAGGTCCTTCGTACCCTGGAGGCCCTGCAGACCGGAGGTCTGACCGCGTGCGGATGGCAGCACGGGGAAGAGACGCTGGTCGCGTCCTGAGAAAAGAAGCCAAGGACCCGTGCATCTCATAGTCGACGCGATGAACGTGATAGGCGTTCGGCCGGACGGTTGGTGGCGCGACCGTCCGGCGGCACGTCGGGCGCTCGTCGGTTCGTTGGCGCGCATGGTCGACCGAGACGATCAGATCACTGTGGTGTTCGACGGGCGCCCCACAGCCGGTGAGGTCCCGGAAGCCTCACTGGTGGGGCTGGAGGCGCTCTTCGCGCCGGGAGGACCCAACGCAGCCGATGCAGTTATCGTCGATCTGGTCTCACGAACCGCAGAGGGCGGCACAGAAGAAGTCGTGGTCGTAACCTCCGACGCGAAGCTCGCCGAGGACGTGAGACGTCTGGGAGCCAGAGTCGAAGGCGCAGGCGCCTTTCGCAAGAGGCTCGAGCAGCTCGGGGCTGGCCCTGGCTTGCCAGGCGCGACGCGATCTGCCGCTACCTTGGGTGAGAGGCCCAAGGAGAAGACGAGAGAGCAAGGAGAAGGCTTGTGAGCGGCACACGTGTCGAGACGGACTCGATGGGTCCTATCGAGGTCCCCGCCGACAGGTACTGGGGCGCTCAGACCGCCCGTTCGCTCGTCCACTTCCCGATCGGGGACGACACGATGCCCAGGCCGCTTCTGCGCGCGTTCGGCATTCTGAAGGAAGCGTCGGCTCTCACAAATGCCGAGTTGGGGAAGCTCGACGAGAAACTCGCCGAATTGATCGTCGAGGCATCGCGGGAGGTGACCGAGGGCCTCCTCGACTCCGAGTTCCCTCTGCGTATTTGGCAGACGGGAAGCGGGACTCAGACGAACATGAACGCCAACGAGGTGATATCCAACCGAGCGATCGAGCTTGCCAGCGGCACGATGGGGTCGAAGACGCCAGTTCATCCGAACGACCATGTCAACATGTCCCAATCGTCGAACGACACGTTCCCTACTGCGATGCACATCGCGGCAGCCGAGGAGCTCACCGGACGGCTCCTCCCGGAGATACGAGCGCTTCGCAACGCCCTCGAGGCCAAGGAGCGGGAGTTCTCCGACGTGGTCAAGATCGGCCGCACACACCTTATGGATGCGGTGCCGCTGACGCTGGGTCAGGAGTTCTCAGGATACGTGGCTCAACTCGACGCAGACATCGAACGGGTGGAGAACGCTCTGCCGGACCTGTACGAGCTGGCACTCGGCGGCACAGCCGTGGGCACGGGGCTGAACGCGCATCCCGAGTTCGGCAGGCGCGTCGCAGCGCGAATCGCAGGGATGACAGGGCTGCCGTTCGTCTCGGCACCGAACAAGTTCGCTGCGCTCGCGGCACACGATGCTCTGGTGCACGCCAGTGCCGTTCTTCGCACACTGGCGGTTTCCCTCATGAAGATCGCCGACGACATCCGGTGGCTGGGGTCGGGCCCTCGAAGCGGCTTGGGCGAGCTCGTCCTTCCACCTAACGAACCCGGCTCGTCCATCATGCCGGGCAAGGTGAACCCGACCCAGTGCGAGGCGATGATCATGGTCTGCATCCAGGTCATGGGGAACGACGCCGCCGTGTCTGTCGCTGGGAGCCGGGGCAATCTCGAGCTCAACGTCTGCAAGCCTGTGATCATCCACAACGTCCTTCATTCGACAAAGCTTCTCTCCGACGCGTGCAGGACGTTTAGGGAATTCTGTGTGGAGGGCATCGAGGCAGACCGTGAACGCATCGGCAAACACCTGCTCGACTCGCTCATGCTCGTGACAGCTCTCACACCCCTGATCGGATACGACAAGGCAGGCGAAGTCGCCAAGAAGGCGCACGCAGACCGAAGCACCCTGCGCGATGCCGCCGTGGGTCTGGGATACCTTTCGGCCGAGGAGTTCGATCGGGCCGTGCGGCCCGAGGACATGACACACCCATGAGCCCTCCCGGCTCGGCCAAAGTGCTGGACGCTTCAGAGGTGGACAGTGCGCTCGCCGGCACGAAGTGGGAGCGCCGGGGATCTGAGATCACGACCGTCCATTCCGGGAGGGACTTCGCTTCCTCGCTGGCCTATGTGAACGCAGTCGGGGCTCTGGCGGAGGAGATGAACCACCATCCCGACATCGACATCCGCTGGAACAAGGTCACGCTCGTGCTCTCCACCCATTCGGCTGGTGGGATCACGCAGGCCGACCTGGAGCTCGCGCGCCGGATCGACTTGCTGTCGAAGTAAGCGACCGAACCGGGTATTCGCAACCGCAGTCAGGCGATCGGAAGGTCCCAGATCGGGAACCAATTCGACAGGTCGGTCTCGACTGGGAGATCGCTTCCGAGGACGCTTTTTAGCCGCAGCTCCAATTCCGTGTCGCGCTGCTCCTTGCCGGAGGGCGCGAACGGATAGAAGCTTCCGCGCTTTGCCAGGTAGACGATATAGACCGGCCTGGTGACCGCGTCGATTCCGTCGTCGGACGTCGCCGAACCGTCGTCAGCTGGGCCGGCGGCAGCCGAGCCCGGGTCGACGCCCAATGGGGCCCCGAGCGTGTCGGGATCGGGGCCGGACGTACCACCCGGGGCAAACCCGAACACCGAGCACAGGAGTTGTGTGCTCCAGCCCCCGTCCTCGATCGACGAATGCACCATGTGGACTCGGGTGACGAGGTCGTCGATCTCTCCTCCCTCCACGATGATCCACCGGTAGCCGAAGCTGTCAGCGACGTGCCGGACCGTGAGGTTCGAAGCGCCCGAAGACGGGGTGGCGACAGCGCCCGAAGACGGGGTGGCGACAGCGCCCGAAGCGGTACCCGACGTGGGACCAGACGCGGCTCCCGGCTCGGGTCCCGACGCAGCCCCGGAGTCCGAATCCGGAGTGCGGAGGAGCTGCTCGATCTGTGCTTGCATCTCGGCGAAGGGCTGTCCCGCCGGCGGCTTGAAGCACACCCCCGCCTTCTTCGTCGGAACGAGCCCGGCGGAGACCTGGAGGGTGACAGCCGCGCCTGGAAGCGCGAAGAGGTTGTCGAGGTTCGCCCGCACCGGCTTGGACCTGCCAAGGAGAGTGTCCAGCAGTCCCATCACGTTTCCCTTTCTGTGGCGAGAGCTCCTTCGGCGGACGCTTCCGCGAGGAGTGAAGCCGACACTGCTCGGCGGGTCAAGACCGGTCGACCTCCCGCGAGCAGGAGAGCCGGGTTCAGGCCTGGTTCATCTCCGCCTCGAGCTTCGACAGCTGGTCGAGACGCTTCTGGAGGGGAGGGTGAGTCGAGAACAGAGACGACAGGCTCGCGCCGTTTGTGATGGCCGGCGTGAAGTAGAAGGCGTTGAAGTGCTCTGCAGCGCGAAGGTCGCGCGTCGGGATGCGGCCCATCTCGCCCGTCACTTTGATGAGCGCCGACGCAAGGAGCGACGGCCTGCCGATCAAGATGGCACCGGAGCGGTCAGCTGCGAGCTCGCGGTACCGAGAGAGCGCCATCGTGAGCAGGAAGCTGATGGCGTACACGAGGGCCGATACGACGAGAACCGCCATCTCGACGAGGACTATCTGACCGCCACCTTGGTTGTTCCGATTTCCGCCGCCACCGAACCCGCCAAACAGGCCGGCGTAGAGCATGACTCGGGTCAACAGTCCGGCGACCATGCCCAGGAAGCTGGCGATCGTCATGACCGCTACGTCGCGGTGGGCGACGTGCGAGAGCTCGTGTGCAAGGACCGCCTCGAGCTCTGGCTCGTCCAAGCGCCGCATGATGCCGCGCGTGGCGCAAACGACAGCGTTCGACGGGTTCCTACCGGTGGCGAACGCGTTCGGCATGTCCACCTCTGCGATCGCGACCCGCGGCTTCTTCATGTCTGCGAGGGCGCAGAGGCGGTCGACGACACCGTGGAGCTCGGGTTCCTCCTCCGGGCTGACGACATGACCGTGCATGCCCCACAGGGCGATCTTGTCCGAGAACCAGTACTGGCAGAAGGCGAGCGCGACGGCGATGACGATGATGACGCTGATTGCGAGGTGAAGTGCGAAAAGGAGCGCGACCACTGCTCCATAGAGGATGACGATGAAGAATCCCGTGAGGAACATGCGGGCTGTCAGCCCACGGTCGGCGGGAATGCGGCGTGAGATCGCCATTCAGTAGCTCACCTCTCTGTCTTGCTTGGGTCGAAATTCTTTGCACCGGCACCCTCGGGCGTAGGCGGCGCAGCGGCCTCGTTCTCGGCTGCTTCGCCGGCGGAGGGGAGGCTCGGAGTCGACGTCCCGGTCGCCGTCAACTCTCCTTTGAGTGCGGCGAGCTCGCTTTCGACCTGGGAGGAAGCACCGACCTTGTCGAGCTGGGCCTGGATGTCGTCGGTGCTCGATGTCAAATCAGTTAGGGCTCCGGACGCCAGCAGCTCGTCCACAGCACCGGCGCGAGCCTGCATCTCGGCGACCTTGTCCTGGGCACGCTGCATGATCATCCCGGCATCGTTCATCGACGAGGAGATCCCCGCAGTTGCCTCTCCGATCCGCGTCTGAGCCTCGGCAGCTGTGTAGCTCGCCTTCAGCGTCTCCTTCCGAGTGCGGAATGCGGCCACCTGAGCCTGAAGGCGCTGCGAGGTCGCGATCAGGCGCTCCTCCTGGGAGGAGATCTGCTCGTGCTGGCCTTGGAGGTCGGTGAGCTCCTGGGCGATCGCGGATCGTCGGGTGAGGGCCTCTCGTGCCAGGTCCTCCCGGTTCTGCGTCAGGGCCTGGCGGGCCTGGTCCTGGAGCTTCGAGGCCTGCTGCTGGAGTTGTGAAGCCTGTATCTCGATCCGCTTGCGGGCTGTGGCCACCTCCGCCACGCTGCGGCGAACCTTCTGAAGGTTCTCGAGCTGCTTCTCGTAGGAGAGATCGAGCGTGTCGCGGGGGTCCTCGGCGCGGTCGAGGACCTTGTTGGCCTTGGCACGAAAGATGTTCAGGAATCGTTGGAAAAAGCCCACTTGCCGCAAATCCTCCTGATGCGCGCCTTACAGATCGACGTTTCGCGCGGATATGAGTCTACGGGAGCCCCAGGCTGTGGGCGCCGCGCGCCCCTGGGCTTGGGATCGACGCTGCGCACGCGCCCGGCAGGGCGACAAGCTCGTAGGTGGGGGCTCTGAGCTGGGAAAAGCCACCGTGGACGAGCTGCGCGGGGCGGGCAGCCCGCCCGGGTCTGCGGACGTGGGGGCCGACGTGGGGCGGTACTTTGGGCGAGGTGTCGTCACGCCTATGTCTCATGACGGTCCACGCCCACCCTGACGACGAGGCCTCGAAGGGGGCGGGAACCGTGGCTCGCTACCACGCCGAAGGCGTGCGAACCGTCCTCGTCTGCTGCACGGGAGGCGAGGAGGGCGACATCCTGAACCCTGCGATGGACACCCCGGAGGTTAGAGCGGACCTTCCGGCGGTGCGCCGGCGGGAGCTCGAGGCTGCCTGTGCCGTGATCGGCTACGACGAGATTGTCATGCTCGGCTACCGGGACTCGGGTATGCCGGACACTCCTGCCAACCAAAGGCCAGAGTGCTTTGCGCGGGCTCCGCTGGAAGAGGCGGTCGGCCGGCTCGTGGCGGTGATGCGGCGTGAGCGTCCACAAGTCGTCGTGACCTACGACGAGGATCAGCGCGGCTATCCGCACCCGGACCACCTTCGTGTCCACGAGATATCGGTGGTGGCTTTCGAAGCGGCTGCCGACCCCGAGTCGTATCCCGAGGCCGGCGAGCCGTGGCAGCCCCTGAAGATGTACTACGTGGGCTGGTCGGGAGAGCGCGTGCTAGCGATGCACGAGAAGTTCCGCGAGCTCGGCCTCGAGTCTCCGTTCGACGACAAATGGCTCGAGCGGGCATCCGCCCAGCCCCGCAAGCACACCACGATCGTGCGACTTGCGGAGCACTCAGGCGTGATGCGCAACGCCCTCCTCGCCCACGCCACGCAGGTCGATCCTACGTCTCCGTTCTGGTTCGGCCTTCCGCCCGAAATAGCACGGACGGTTCATCCCTTCGACGAGTACGTCTTGGCTCGGAACCTCGTGGGGGAGGGGAGGAGCGACCGAATCGCTCCCGAGGTCGGCAGTCCCAGTGGCGACGGCGGGCCCATGGAGGACGACCTCTTTGCCGGTGTGCGGCATCTCGCGGCTCGATAGCATGCCCAGCGCGAAGAAGGGTTGGCACTTGGCCGAGGCCATGCCACCTGTCATGGTCCGACATGCCGGTACGGCGGCGGGACCGTAGGACGACCAGGGAGGGATTGCAGATGTCGAAGTGGCTGACCCAGGAGTGGCTCGACGAGACCAGGAAGATGGCCGAGGGACAGCCGGACCGGCCCGGCGCCTCAGCCCGGATGCAGTACGTCGTCACCGGAGGACCTGACGGCGACATCGAGTACTACTGGGTGCTCGAGAACGGCAAGATCGTCGACAGCAAGATCGGCCGGCTCGATGACTCCGAGGTGACCCTCACGACCGCCTACCCCGATGCCCTGAAGATCCAGAAGGGCGAGCTCGACGCGAACGCCGCGTTCATGCAAGGGAAGGTGAAGGTCACCGGCAACATGGCGAAGGTCATGTCCCTGCTGCCGATCACGAACTCACCTGAGTACAAGCAGCTGCAGGCCGACATAGCAGGGATCACCGAGTACTGATCCGCAGTCCCGGCTTGAAGCAGTGATCCGCAGTCCCGGCTTGAAGCACTGATCCGCAGTCCCGGCCCCTAGGCGAGGCCGACAGTCGCGGACCACGGTCGCGGCCCTAGAAGGTTCAGGCTCCGGACCTCATCAGGTCGCGAAGAGGCCGGTAGCCGATAAGGGCGACGTCGCTTCGTTCGACCGCGTCCCGCAATTCTCGGTCACCCACCAGGAGCCTGTGGTCGTCCGCACGCTGTTCCGCGTCCGGGGCGAGGTTGCGGAGCTCGGGTGAGTCGACCGCGGGGTGAAGGTAGGCCTCGGTGACTCCCGGCTCGAGGTTGGGGATGGCGTCGAGCAGGATCTGCCGGCTGCCCACGCCGTTCACGTAGATCAAGTGGTCGGGGAACAGGACACCTTCCTGCTCGGCGAGAGACCGGAACGGGAAGCCGATCAGTGTTTCTGTGCCCGAGCTCGAGAGGCGTATGGGCAGACCGAACTCGACCGCCAGGTCGAGATAGACGTCGAAGAACTCGGCCTTTATCTGCATGGTTCCCATGTGGGCATCCAAATGGCTCACGTCGAAGCCCCAGAGGATGGCCCGCTCGATCTGGGCCCGGCACTCTCGACGGACCTCGTCGAGGTCGGCATGGTCCCAGACGTCGGCGAGGGTACGGGGGAAGCCGCCGTCCCCGTCGAGAAGAGACGGCGAGTGGGTGATCGGCCCCCAGCGGTACAGGTCGAACTCCGCGTTAACGGTGAGGTGCACACCGACGTCGTCTCCCCGGTAGCCGGCGACGGCGCCCCTCGCCCACGGACACGGGACCATCAGACTGGCGCTCGTGGCCAGTCCTTCACGAAGGGCCTCGTAGACGCCGACGTTTGCCGAATGGCACATCCCGAGGTCGTCGCAGTTCAAGATGAGCAGCCTGGCATCGTCCCCGTAGCCGAGTCGTGCGGCGAGACTGTCCACGAAAAAGAAAGTAGTCGCCGGGCGTTCGGCTTCGGGCTAGAGCCGGCCCCAAGTCCCAAAACACGACGTCGAGGGGGCCTTCACGCGGCGTTCTCTGCCGAGCTGCGGCCTTCTTCGGATGCTCGGAGCCGAGCGAGAGCTGCACGAGCATCAGCGAGGCCTCTGCGCCCGGCCGCCCGGGTGCGTTCGTCCACACGCCAGTCCTCGGGGCCGCCGTAGCGGAAGTAGGAGCTGCGAGCCTGGCTCTGCGCCGCAGGTTTAGGTCGCTTCTCGGCGTCGCGGGGGCCCGCCGTGCTCCCGGCGCTCGCCGAGCCCGGCCTTCGGGACGCGGCCGCTGTGCGCCGTCCCGCCGACGTGAGCCCTTCGAAGGGCAGCTGCATCTGCCGAGCCATGGCACCAGGGTCGCATCTGGATGTAACACTTCTGCGGTGGAGCGTTATGGAATCACGGTTCCCTTCGACGGCGTGCCTCTTGGGGAGCATCCGGCCTGGTACGAGCGATTGTCCGAGCTCGGCTACAGCGACGTCTGGACCGGCGAGGCCAACGCGGCGGACGGCTTCACGCCGCTCGCCATCGCGGCCATGGCTGCCCCGAGGCTCAAGCTGGGCACCGCTGTCGTCCCCGTCTACACCCGGGGCCCGGGCCTGCTCGCTATGCAGGCCGCCACCATGGCCGAGCTTGCGCCCGGGCGTTTCGCCCTCGGGATCGGCACTTCCTCGGACGTGATCGTGGAGAAGTGGAATGCAGGCAGGTTCGAGGACCCCTACAAGAGGGTGCGTGACACCGTGCGGTTCCTCCGCATGGCCCTCACCGGGGAGAAGGTGGACGCGGAGTTCGAGACCTTCTCAGTTCGAGGGTTCCGACTCGGCCGTAGCGTGCCTGAGCCGCCGCCCATCTATGTCGCGGCCCTGCGAGCCGGGATGCTTCGGCTGGCAGGACGCGAAGCCGACGGGGCGATCCTCAACTGGCTGTCGGCCGAAGACGTGAAACAGGTCGTCCCCGAGGTCGGCGCCGGGAAAGAAATTGTGGCCCGGATCTTCGTGTGCGTCACCGACGACGTTCAAAGAGCACGCTTCGTCGGACGAATGGCGATAGCCGCCTACCTCAACGTCGCCGTGTACGCAGCATTCCACGAATGGTTGGGGCGTGGGCCTCAGCTGGAGGGCATGTGGAGCGCTTGGCGCTCGGGCGACCGCAAGGCCGCTCTGGAGGCGATACCCGATTCCGTGGTCGACGAGCTCATCGTGCACGGAACCGCGGCGCAGTGCCGCGAGCACATAGCCCGCTACGTGGAGAACGGAGTGACAGTGCCGGTGATCGCCGTGTTGCCTGGTGAGGACGACCTCGCCAAGACCGTGGAGGGGCTCGCTCCTCGGCCGAAGTGACAGGGGGCGGGGAGGCGTCAGCCCGCGAGGACCGACGAGAGCGCTTCGCCTATCGAGGGGTCGCAGAAGGTGAAGCCGCTCTCTTCGAGGCGGCTCGGCAACACGCGCAAGCTGCACAGGACGGCTTCGTCGGCTAGCTCTCGTCCCAATGCCAGCCGTAGGGCAGGTCTCGGTACCGTGAGAAATGCGGGACGGTGAACCACCTGCGCCAGCGACGCGGTGAACTCGGCGTTCGACACGGGGGCAGGCGAGGAAGCGTTGACAGCGCCAGATAGCGAGGGCTCGCGCATGGCGTGGATGATCGCCCTCACCTCGTCGCGAAGCGATATCCAGCTCAACCACTGATCACCTCGACCCAACCGGCCGCCCAGCGCCAGCCTGAAGAGGGGGAGCTGGCGGGCGAGCGCACCACCGTGCCGAGCTAGCACGACGGCGGTTCGAAGATGCACCACACGGATTCCCGAGCGCTCGGCGGCAGCGGTCGCCGCTTCCCATGCCTTGCAGATCTCGGACGGGAAGACCGATCCCGGCGAGCTCTCTTCGGTCAGGATCTCGTCTCCGCGGTCCCCGTAATATCCGATCGCCGACGCGCTCACGACGACGCTCGGCTTTTGCTCGAGATGCGATGCCGTCTCGCACAGCAGCGTGGTGGCCGCGACCCTGCTGTCGATGATCGCTCGCTTGCGAGAGGTGGTCCAGCGACGGTCACCAATCCCGACTCCGGCCAGGTTGACCACTGCGTCACAACCCTCGAGGGCGTCGGGGTCGATCGTTCGGGTCGAGGGATCCCAACTGGACTCGTCGGGGCCGGCTTGCCGGCGCACGAGCGCCACCACTTGGTCGCCCTCGTGGCGAAGACGCTCTACTAGCGCCCTGCCGATCAGCCCGCTCGAACCTGAGACAGCGACCCGCACGAGAGGTGAGGCTACGTGCCGTCGGCAACTTGGAGAAAGGTGCCGATAGCGTCCCAGTTCGGACGGCGCGAGACTTCCGCTCGTGGACCAACTGGTATCGCCGGTCTTCGGATCTGGAGCGGCCGTGGGGATCGGCGTCGGGGTGATCGCCTTCGTGTTCGTCGCGATCGTCTTCGCCTCCTCGGCGTTCCGGGTGGTGACCGAGTACGAGCGATCGGTCTTCTTCCGGCTCGGGCATGTCCGCCCCGACGCCAAGGGCCCAGGCCTGATCTTCCGCTTCCCGATCCTCGACCGCCTCGTGAAGGTGACTCTCCGAGTCGAGGTCGTCGACATTCCTCCGCAGGCCGTCATAACCAAGGACAACGTGACGATCCAGGTCGACGCCGTCGTCTACTTCCAAGTCGTGGACCCGATACAGGCCGTGATCGGTGTCGACAACTTCCGCTTCGCGAGCCAGCGGATAGCCATGACCAGCTTGCGAACGATCATCGGACGACACGAGCTGGACGATCTTCTAGTTCACCGTGAGAACGTGAACAACGAATTGCGAACCGTGATGGCAGCCTCGACTCACCACTGGGGAGTGGAGGTCCGGCAAGTGGAGCTTCGCGACATCACGTTGCCTCCCGAGCTCCTGCGCGCGATGGCCCGACAGGCAGAAGCCGAGCGCGAGCGCCGGGCGAAGGTGGTCGCTGCAACCGGAGAGCTGCAAGCGAGCCAAGAGCTCGCAGAGGCTGCTGCCAAGCTCTACGAGTCGCCAGGTGCCCTCCAG
>DAIQQK010000192.1:0-5253 GCA_036786835.1 Acidimicrobiales bacterium
GCCAAGATGGCGGCGCTCTACCCGACACACGCCGACTTCGTGAAGAAGTGGGACGATGCGACGGCAGCCGAGGTCAAACAGGGTTACCTGCTGCCGGCCGACGCCCAGACCCTCGACCAGGTGGCGGCACAGTCGAGCGTGGGCGGCTGAGCTGCCGCCACCAGCCTGGCGGAGATCGTCGACGGCACCTCCTCGGGACGTGGGAGCCTCAAGCTGTAACCACTCCCGAACAATTCCCGTCGCCGTCGTTCGTTCAGGGGGCAAGGGCGTTGCCAATCGGTGGCTTGCCTGTCGATGTCCCACTGATCTGACCAAAGTCCCTAATTCCGCCCTCCAGCCCTTCCGATGATTCTTCAGGACTGAACGCTGGAGCCTTCACGACGCCCCGGCACCACGTCCTGGCGATGGCAGGGCAGGGGGGGCCAGGTTGTGTTGAAGAGACCCGATGTAGGAGAGGCATCCGTGGGCGCTGTTGGCCGGGAGAGTCCCATCGTGCAGATGACACGCGACGCTGCCGGCGTGATCACCTCTGTGGATGACACGATCGTCGAGTTGCTCGGCTTGCTGCCCGAACAGTTGGTCGGATCGCCCTCCACCAGCCTGATCCACCCCGCTGACCAGCCGGGTGCGGTGGCCGCATGGATGGACATGATCACCTCGCCGGGCCGCACCGGCATCTGGCGCGGGCGCTACAAGACAGCAGCAGGCTCCTGGAAGTGGGTCGAGACCGAAAATCGATTCGACGATGGTGACGACTCGGAGGTCATCAGCTTCATGAAGGAGGTCGGCCCAGACGAAGTAAGTCTCGAGGAGCAGTTCCAGGCTCGTGAACAGCTACTCACCCAGCTCTCCGATGCACTGCCCGTCGGCGTCTTTCAGGTCGATCTCGACGGGCGCATCACCTTGACCAACAACAGTCTCCACCTGATCGTGGGTATCCCCCCGAAAGACTCCTTCACGGCGCAGATGTCGACCGTCGTCTTCGACGACCGACCGTCCCTGGATGCGGCTTTGTCCAATGCATTTGCGGGCCAGTCGGTTGATGGTGCAGAGCTTCGCCTTCGTGTGCCGACGGGAGAGTCCCCCCCGGCGACCATGCAGGACCGGGTGTGCCTGCTCAGTCTTCGCCCGCTCACCGACATCTCTGGTGTGGTCAGTGGGGCCGTGGGGTGTCTCAGCAACGTGACCGATCGAGCCCGTTTGCACAGAGAGCTCGAAATCAGGGCGTCGATCGACAACCTGACGTCGTGCTTCAACAGAGCGGCGACCATCGAGCTCGTCGACCGGACGATCAACGCACAACACGACGGATTAGGTAGGGCCGTCATCTTCGTCGACCTTGATGGGCTGAAGGCGGTCAACGACCAATTCGGTCATGCTGCGGGCGACGTGCTCATCGTAGCTGCGGCCGACCGAATCAGGACTGCTCTACGAAGCGGAGACTTCGTCGGTCGCCTGGGCGGCGACGAGTTCCTCGTGATCTGCCCAAGAGTCCTTGGTGCGGCTCGGGCCGTGGAGATCGCCAGGAGAATCTCATCTGCCCTCACGGCATCAGTGAACATCGGTGCGGACACCGTCGAACTGAGGGCCAGTATCGGCGTCGTGTGGACCATAGAGGCTCTCGACACCGACACCTTGATAGCCCGGGCCGACAATGCGATGTACGAATCAAAGCGGCTGGGCGAGCATGGTGTGACGCTCTTCGCGGACGGCAATCTGGGCGGTAACTCGTATAGTGCCCGTGCTCTGCGTCCGAGGCTTCATGAGTGAAAGCCCGGCAATCTCCGAGCCGAGCACTGCACCCACGCCTCAGGCAACCGTGGTGAGCCCGCTTACAGGCAAGGTGGGTCCGAGAGAGGGACGGCTGAAGTGGTTGCCCCGGGTCAGTCCCGTGGCGCTGGGCTACCTCATCGGCCCCATCGCCCTCGTGGCGATCCTTGTGCTGATGCACTTTGGCTTGGTCGTTCGTCAGCCCACGTGGCTCTGGATCGTCGTCTTTGCCCTTATACCCGCCACGAGCCTCATGGTCGACTACCTCTACCGACGCCAACCCTCAGAGACGGTGCTGAACATTCGAGTCGCCCAGAATGTGGCGGCGGTGACGATCGTCATCTACCTCAGCGGCTGGGGACCTGTCTTGGTGCTGGCCTTTGCCTTCGTGGCGCTGGAGAACATCTCGCGCGACGGATCGCGGCTCTGGCGAGCCACCGCGCGGTGGAGCCTGCTCGGTATCGCAGCCGGCCAGGCCGCCATCTGGGCCGGATGGGCGCCATCGATGCTGTCGACCTCACAAGCCAACGCCTTGGCGTTCATGGCAGCGTTCGTCCTGTTCTTCGTCATCCGCATGGCGGGAGCCGTCATGGAGAAGAAGGAGATCGCCGAGTCCCTCGTGAGCCAGAACGAGGATCGGTTCCGGTCGCTGATCCAGAACTCGACTGATGTCACGATGGTGGTCGACGAGGGGATCTTTACCTATGTGAGCCCGTCGGTCACTCCGATGCTCGGGTTCGAGCCGCGCGACCTGGTCGGGCGACCCGCGCGCCAGTTCGTCCACGACGAGGACCAGGAGCGCGTCAGTGCCCGGATCAGATCGGACTCGTCGGCCACCTCGGAAGGCGTCGCCGTGCAATTCCGCATGCTCGCCAAGGATGGCACGTTCCGTCTCGTCGAGGCCGTGGTGGCGGACCAGCGCGGCCGCTCCTCGGTGGGGGGTTTGGTGGCCAATATCCGCGACATCACGGAACGAACGAAGGCCGCCCGGGAACTCCAACGCTCCCGAGAGAGCTTTCGGGTCCTCTTCGAGCAGCACCCTCACCCCATGTGGGTCTACGACCTCGAGACGCTCCGCTTCCTGGAGGTCAACCAGTGCGCCACCGAACGCTATGGGTACACGCGGGACGAGTTCCTCTCCATGACGATCGCCGACATCCGACCGGAAGAAGCTGCCCGCAGGTTGATGAACTACCTGCGCGTCGAGCGCCCCAACCTGAGCTACGCCGGCATCTGGCGTCATCGCACCAAGTCCGGAGAGATCATTGACGTGGAGGTCGCGACGCACACGCTCGAGTTCCGTGGTCGCCGGGGAGGGCTCGTGATGGCCCAAGACGTTACCGAACGTGTCCGACTCGAGCGCCAGCTTCGAGACCACGCGTTGCACGACCCCCTGACCGGACTGGCCAACCGCTCACTGCTCCTCGACCGCGCCGAGCGCCTGAACTCACAGGCCAAGCGGTCGGGGACCGAGGTGATGGTGCTGCGTCTCGACCTTGACAACTTCAAGCTGATCAACGAGACCTATGGCCACGACGTCGGTGACACCCTCATTCGTCGCGTCGGAGAACGTCTGGTCGATTCGGTCCCCGAGGCCGACACCGTTGGACGCATCGGTGGGCACGAATTCGTCATTTTGGGCGTTGCTGCGCTGCTCGACACGTCGCCCGCAACGACTGCCGAGCGCGTCCTCGATCTCGTCGGGTCCGAACCGTTCGACGTGGAGGGGCACAAGTTGAGCGTCAACCCCAGCGTCGGGATCGTTGCTGGGACTTCCGATGGCGGCGAGGAGCTCGTCGATCACGCCGGCACCGCTCTGAACCTGGCCAAGGCGGAAGGCGGGAATCGCCACGTCGTGTTCACCCATGAAATGCAGGCTGCCGTCGATGAGCGGAACCAGTTGATGATCGGTCTGCGTGCATCGCTCGGCACCAGCCAATTCGAGAACTTCTACCAGCCTGTGGTCAGACTGAGAGATCTCAGCGTGGTCGGGGTGGAGGCGCTGGTCCGCTGGCGCCACCCTGCGCTCGGACTGGTTCCCCCGGCACGGTTCATCTCGCTGGCCGAAGAGACCGGCATGATCGGAGAGATCGGCGCGTTTGTGATCCGCCAGGCATGCGAGCAGGCGAAGGCGTGGCAGGGTGCACAGAAGAAGCTCACGGTCGCGGTCAATGTCAGTGTCTTCCAGCTGCGATCGGACGAGTTCATATCCGATGTCCGCGACGCCCTCGAATGCAATGGTCTCGATCCCGGAAGCCTGGTCCTCGAAGTCACAGAGAGCATATTGATCAACAATCCGGAGACCGCGCTCAGACGATTGAGAGCACTCAAGGAACTCGGGGTGCGCCTGGCAATCGACGATTTCGGTACCGGATACTCGTCGCTCAGCTACCTAGGACGGTTTCCATTCGACGTCCTCAAGATCGACCAGTCATTCGTTGCCTCGATGATCGACTCTCCGAAAGCCATGACCATGGTGCGTACCATGACCCAGTTGGGCCGGCGGCTCAAGCTCGAGGTCGTCGCCGAGGGTGTGGAGTCGATGCCACAGCTCGATCTCTTGCGGCGACTGCACTGCCACGACGCTCAGGGATACATCTTCGCTCCGCCCGTCGATGCCGATGCCATGACATCGTTCCTTCGCGAATGGCGGGACAACAGAACCCCAGAGTTTCGGGCTGGCTCAACGACATGCCCGCAGGCAGCGACGCTCCGATCGTCCATCGGTGCGTAACCCTCGCTTGATGCGGAGACTGTGCGCACCGTGTGAGTTCAGTCATCCTGTGGCGTCAGCCCTCGAGAATCACTATGCCGACGCAAGAAATGGTTTCAGTGTCCTCAGGAACCATTCAGTGATGACCATGACAGGGGTCTGTTCGGAGTCAATGCGGTAGGTCCGGGCAAGCAGGTAGTCACCGACCTTCATGGCTCCATTGGATGGAGAGACGTCGAATCCATGTGGCTCGACCAGGTTCTCCCGAGTGACCGCGATCCCCATCTCGTCGAGAATCCGACCAATCGGATCGATGCTGGACTCGAGCCGGAGACAGAACCTCGTCGGCAGGCGTCTCGTGACAATGACGCTCTCCGCGTAGACATACGAGGATCCGGATATGCGACCGCGAAGCGTGGCGGCCCGCTGAAGCAATGGCTCGCCCTCTGCAACCCCCAGATTGTTCGAAGGAGGAGCTCCGATCAGGTCGTGGTGATGAGCCTGAGCATCGATGCTTTCACCGACAAGCTGCTCCAAGAAGTTGGTCACGGTGCCGCTCGTGCTCTCGAGAGCCGCCCGTAGTACTGATCGATTCGCCACTGGCACCATTGAACCGCAACTCCGCACCGAAAAGGACTTGGCCTCGTCGCTCGATTCATCCCAATGGCATTTCCCCAGCGTGGGCCCGGATCCGGGTCTGCTGGATGCAGAGGCCCAGGACGCCGAGACCCGGTGCAGGCCAGGCAGTACAGCCAAGCTGGCTTTTCCGA
>DAIQQK010000193.1:0-5250 GCA_036786835.1 Acidimicrobiales bacterium
GTCGGCGCCAACGGCGGCAAAGGCCTCGCCAGTCATCGCCACAGCTACGGCGGGAACGGGTACCACGACAACGTCTTCAGGCTCTACCAGCTCGACCCCGACGACGACACCCTCGACCGCGCTCACGGGTGCCTATGAGTTGTACTGCCCAAGTACCCCGGTGGGCAACGTCGTGCTCAACGATGCAGTGACCTCGGCCACGCTGTCGCCGACGGCTCCAGCCACGGGGCAGTCCTTCAGCATCACGGGTTATCAGACGATGGTGAACCTCCCCGAGTCCCTGGCTAGCGCGGCGGCGTCCTTGCAGCCCAACCTCGAAGGCTCGGCCACTGCCCAGATCGACGCCAGCGGGGCCGTCCCTGCCACCACGCCCCAGGGCCCCCTCGACTTCAACGTTCCCATTCCGAGTCCCGTGCCTGCGGACGGTGTGACCCTGTCGCTGCCATCCACGGCGGCGACGGTGAGCGGATTCACGGCGACAAGCAACCAGGTCACCATTCAGGAGGACTCGGCTGCCAGCCTGACGCTCACGGTGTCGGGCGCCCCCCTGTCGCTGACCTGCACGGCGTATCCCAACGACACAATCACGCCTTCGGGCATCACCACCACGACGCCCAGCGCCAGCCCCATCGCCCCCGTGATCGCGGTGGGTAGCGGCGGGTCGACGACGACCACCGTCGCCCCTGTCACTACGACCACGGGCCCGAGTGCGACAACCACCACCGCGTCGATTACTACGACTACCGGTTCGGGCTCATCCACCACGCTCGCATCGGCCACGACGACAACATCGGCCAGTACGACCACGATGGCGAGCTCCACCACGACCACCTCCGCCGTTACGGCAAGTACCAAGCCGCCGAATACCTCGGGCACCAGCGGGACTACTTCTCCCCCAAGCCGCACTGTTACAGCTCCATCTGGATCACTTGCATTCACTGGCTCGGGGCCAGGCCTCAAGACGATGACTCTTATTGGTGCAGGCGTGGCTCTGCTCGGGCTCGTGTTGCTGGTCCTCGTCGATATTCCGCGCCGGGTGCTGCGGCAACTTGCCTACGTGAGTCCCGCGCGCTGGAAGCACCGAGCATCTGGCGGCGCGCGAACCATGGCTAACGCGGTCGGCCGAGAGGCTGCACACAGGATCACCTGGCTGCTGGGCCGCTGATCTCAGTGCGTCGCCGGGGCCGCACTCTGGGCCCCGAATTCAGGTTGCACGACCGGTCCGTCGTGGGCACCCGAGCCGTCTCGGGGCATCCTTTGCAGATCCGGTAGTGCTAGCACGCGCATTTCCCACCGGCTGGCCACCTTGGAACCAGGCTCGAGGTGAGCCACACTGCCCAGAACCGGTGATCCGACAGAGCGGGCATGGGAACAGGGGCTGTAAGGTGCTTGGGAGTTCCGGGCCGTGACGGAACAAGCGTAACCCGTACAGGAGGTTTGCGAGATGCGGAAGGTGTTCTTGACAAGCGCGGCTGTGATGGCCCTCGGGATGGCGGCGGGGATGACAGGCTGCAGCAGTTCCCCGAGTGCGGCTTCAACAGCTGCGGCCCGAAAAACAGCCTTCTGCGGAGGGAACATCAAGATCGACAAAGCCAGCGGCAACGTCGACTCAGCTGCTGGGTTCTTAACCGTGCTCAAGGACCACAAGTCGGCCCTCTCTGCCATGGAGAAGAATCTGCCCTCTGGCACGCTCGGTACCGAGGCACGGGAGGAAATTGCCGCCGCCCAGGCGGCTGTTGCCTCGGGGAACGCCAATGACCTCAACAACGCTCCCTCATCGTCGGGGGGGGATATCGACACATACTGCGGGGTCGACGGAAATGGCGATCCTCTGCCTGCGTACTTCGCCACTGGCAAGGGGAGCAGCTTCTGCACAACCTTCATCCCCATCTATGATGCGGTCGGCAACGCCACGTCTGCTAGTGGGGTCCTCGCCGCTCTCGAGGCCAACAAGACGCAGATAACCGAGCTCGCGACCGAAGTCTCAGGGTTGCCCAGCTCAATCAAAGGCAAGGCGAGTGCAACTGTGAGCAAGGCTCAGACCGCCATAGCAGAGAACAGCGCCGCTTCATTGAAAGGGAACGGCAACGGACCAGCGGCAGCCGTCGCGCTCTATTGCGGGCAGAACCAGTAGCAGATTGATGCACGCGCGGGGAGAAAGTACCCCGGTCGAGCGTCAGCCTGGTTGTCCGACTTCACCCAAGCAGGATCGCATTGCGACGGCTGCTCTCCGCGATCTGCACGCCACCGAGGATCGCGATCGGGCGCTCGCCGACGATCTCGGGAACCGGCACGCGTTCCAAGGTGATTGAGGACCTGTTCAGAGCGATGCATGGCTTGCTGATTCTTCTCAGGCACTCGGGAGAACTTCGGACTCACGAGCAGCTCAAAGAGGCCGGTATCGAACCCGTCCGCTATTCGAACCCTCCACCGTGGGTGTTCAATCACGGTCGGCACCATCACCACCATGGGGGATAACGTCAAGCACTAGGCCGTCACATCAAGGCCGGAGCCAGCCTTCGTGACGAGCAGGATGCCGCTGGTCCTGTCGACCAGGACCACAAGGCGATACGAACGGGCTCGGCACAACCTGGACCGACACCCTACGTTTGCGCTGGCTGGGCTGGTGACATCGCAACGGGAGCACCTGCTGAGGCGGGCATCCCCCGCTCCCCACCGGCTGGGCCAGAGAATCTCTGGCATGAACGGGACGGTCACGCATACCGACGGGACCACAGCTCCGGCCACCGTCGAGGATGTCCAAGGGCGCTGCCAGGGAAGCGAGTTCTTCTGGCTAGACCTGGACGGCCTCGACGACGAAGCGACCGACCTCCTTCTGCATGGCTTTCGGTTCCACCCCCTCGCCGTTGAAGACGCTGAGCACTTCGGCCAGCGACCCAAGCTCGACACTTACGACGGGTTCACCTACCTGGTGGTCCATGGCGCACAAGCAACATACCCGTCCACCACTATTGAGGTTCACCTCTTCTATTCGCCTGGGAGGCTGGTGACCGTCCATCACGGCCAATGCGCTTTGATAGACGAAGCACGCTCCCGGTTCTCACGGCATCGCACCGATGAGGTGTCCCCGCCTGAAGTCCGTGCCCTCTATGTCGTCGTCGACACCTTGATCGACAGCTTCTTCCCGGTGTTGGCGAACTTCGACGACCGCATCGACGACATCGAAGACGCCATCTTGAAGGAGCCCACAGAAGAGCAACTTGGTGAACTGTTCGACATGAAGCGGACTCTGGTGTCCCTACGCAAGGTGGTCACCCCGCAGCGAGACCTGTTCGCCAGCCTGCTTTCCGGGGTCGCCACGCTGCCCGGGATGACCCCTGAGGACGAGCGCTACTTCCGAGACCTCTACGACCACCTCATCCGCATCAGCGACCTTGTCGACTCGTACCGGGACCTGCTGAGTGGGGCCATGGACACCCACATCTCGACGGTGTCCAACCGGCTCAACGTCGTCATGAAGCAACTCGCCATCATTGCGACCGTGTTCCTGCCGCTCAGCTTCCTTACGGGATTCTTCGGTCAGAACTTCAGCCTCCTCGTGAACCATCTTCTAGTGAGGTCGTGGACCTTCTGGGTGTTCGGTATCGGCCTGGAGCTTGTTGCGGTCATTGGTCTCATGGTCCTCTTCCGACGAAGGGGATGGCTGGGTGGCCCGACGGCCTGAGTATCCAGCACGTCGTCGGCCACGCGCGAGCGAGTTTGAGGGATGTGCAGGATGCTGCCGGTCAAGCCGACCCGAGGACAACACGGCTGTATGACAGGCCGCGTCCCCAACTTGGACCGGCCCCCGACCTACGCGCTGGCAGGGCTCATTACGCCAAAGTCCCTCGTATCCACAACGTCCACACACTTCTCCACAGCGGGATTCCACCCACGAGAAATCACGCATGGAAGAAGGGGGGTGTGAGGAGAAAGGTGAGTGGGTTAGCAGATGGGCGATTCGAGGTCCCAACACTTCGGGAGAGGGGGGTCGATGTCTGTCCTCGGCATGGTTTTCGACCTGTGGAGCCGTCTGGGCGAGCGAGTGTTGACGCCCTCACCCGGTCGGATGTCGTTCGCCTACCCCTCGATGCAGATGCAGGCTGATTCGGCCCCGGGTTCCTCGCACGGACACCCACGCGTTCGATGACGGGCAAACACTCGAAGGAGTATCCGTACGAAATCCCCGAAGATGGGTTACGACAGCTTCACGCCAGGGGACCCGGCCACGTTCTGGTGGCCCAACCGACCGGCTCCGGGGAATGGGGTGTCTACGTCACCGCTTCTGAGATGGTAGCTAACGACGCAAGGGTGTTGGCCACCTACAGCGACGTCGCGGGCGATAGAGACGGGTAATGCAGCCACGTAACACGGAGCACTCGTACCTGGCTTCTAGGCCCGAAGGTCACGCTCCTTAGCTTGAACCCGAAGGGCTCTGGCGTTGAATGTCGGTCGAAGAACGAGCCTCCAGGTAAAGAGCGGCGGCGAGCACAGTAAAGGCTATCGCTGGTCCCAGCGCCCAGAGCGCCAGGACGCTGATGCCGTACAAGATGGCAGCGACGAGGGCGACGAGGATGACACCCACCCGATCTGAGGCCTCTTGCATTCGACCCTCCTACCTTCTGCAACGAGGAAGCCATTCACGCAGGAATAAGTACCACCAACAAGTACCGGAAGAAACGATAGTCACACAGTTCCTGCATCGTCATCCCAAGTCGTGGGTATGCCCCTAATGGCGCCCGTGAGGGGGACGGACGCTACGGGCGGGGAGAGGTCTCACGCCACAGACCTCCCCCGCCCTCTCATTGACCACATCGGCATGGCAGACGTCACGCTACGAAGAAATATGAGGGGCTCCTCCCCGTTGAACAGGGCGCTGGCCGCCTTGACGGCCGCCAGTTCGGCCTCGAGCTCCTCAATGGTGCGGCGGGCCTGGGCGAGCTCGTCGACCTCGGTGCTCTTCGTACCCGGCTTCAGGCCGGCATCGATGAGGGCCTGGCGCTTCCACAGATGCAGGGTTGCCGGCGAGACACCAGTCTCTCGTGAGAGCTCGCTGACCCGTTCGCCGGCTACGAGACGCTCACAGATCGTCCGCCGGAACGCTCTCCCATAGCGCTTGGGCATGGTCTACCTCCAGGTAGCTCACGACCAAACTCTCATAAGCGTGGACCGCCAAACGGGGTCAAGCTCTACGAGCAGTCCCAGCCGACTTCAATCCGAACCGCGCTGTCCTCGTCGACGGACCGAGAA
>DAIQQK010000055.1:0-20007 GCA_036786835.1 Acidimicrobiales bacterium
CCCGATCCGGAGTCGCCCGATCCGGAGTCGCCCGATCCGGAGTCGCCTGTCGGTACCGATTCGCCCGCGGGTCCCGAGTCCCCCGTGGGCCCGGAACGATTCACAGCAAACACTTAGCCGACTGCCGGGTTCCTCCGAGGTGCGCATGGTGACATGCGAGCATGAAGAAACAGAGACTCCCTTCGGGCCCGCCGACCAGACAAGCCGCCCAACGGCGCGTAGGACGGCTCTCCACGGCTGTGGCCGCGTCGGCTGCCGGGCTCTGCGCAGTGCTCGGCGTCGCCGTCGCAACCGAGGTCCCCGGGGCGAGCTCGGCATCCACAGCCGGAAGCTCCCATAGTTCTGGGACCTCGGTCAGCGCCTCCACGGCCGGCTCCGGCTCGAGCTCTGGTTCGAACGGATCGACCACGTCCGAGGCCGCAAGCTCCTCGTCTTCAAGCACCTCCTCCTCGTCGGGCGCCTCCTCCTCGTCGTCTTCGAGCTCCTCTCCGTCGTCCACCTCCAAGTCCGCCACGGTCACCTCCGGCGGCACCGGGAGGTGAGAGCCCGTGACCACGTCGACGACCACGACCGGATCACGGGCGAGCGCGAGCGTCACAGGACCTGACAGCGTGGAACCACGCCCTGAGGAGCCAACCCCCGAGACCAGGAGCTTGAAGGCGCTCGGCACCACCGCTGTCGTTGCTGTCACCGACCCCTGCCGCGCAGACAACGCCGAGCGAGTACTGCGTCAAGAGCTCGAACGCATCGACATCACCTGCAGCCGGTTCCGAGACGACTCGGAGCTCTCGAGCTTGAACCGCTGCGGCGGGGACGCGCGCCGCGTGAGCCCACTGCTCTTCGAGGCGATCCGCGTTGCGCTCGAGGTCGCAGAGAGGACCAGAGGAGCAGTCGACCCAACTGTCGGCCGGGCGCTAGTGGCGATCGGCTACGACCGTGACTTCGACGAGGTCGCGAAGGACGTGAGCCCGCTCGTGCAAAGCGCACAGCGGGCACCGGGCTGGGAGCTCGTCCAGCTCGATCGGAGAGACCGATCGGTGCGCATGGCGGCGGACGTCCAGTTGGATCTTGGTGCCTCTGCCAAGGCCCTGTCAGCCGATATCGCCGCCGCACGAATCGCGGAGCAGCTCCGCTGCGGGGTGCTCGTGAGCGTCGGAGGTGACGTGTCGGTGGCGGGCGACGCACCCGGCGGAGGATGGGCCATCGGTATAGCGCTCGACTCTTCCACCCCGTCTGCAGCTGCCGATCAGGTCGTGGCGATCGAGGGAGGTGGCCTCGCGAGCTCGAGCATTGCAGTGAGAGCCTGGCGTCGAGGCGCGAGGTCCCTCCATCACATCGTCGACCCGGGTACAGGCGAACCGGCGGACGCTTACTGGACGCTCGTGTCCGCCACGGGCGAGACATGCGTCGAAGCCAACGCTGCTTCCACGGCCTCGATCGTCTGGGGCGCGCGTGCGCTTCGCGAGCTGGAGGAGATCGGCTCGCCGGCTCGCCTGGTGCGCCACGACGGGCTCGTGGTGACCGTCAACGGCTGGCCCGAGGATCGTTCGTCATGAGCTCGAGCCTGTTGTGGTACACCACGCGTGCGACCGGCCTGGTCGCCTTGTTGCTGCTGACGCTCACCCTGGTACTCGGCATAGGGACGGCCAACCGGTTCTCTATGCGATCTTGGCCGCGCTTCGCGCAACAGGACCTGCACAAGCGGGTATCTCTGATCACCCTCGTCTTCCTGGCGATCCACGTCCTCACGAGCGTGATGGACACCTACGTGAACATCGGGTGGGCCGCGATCCTTCTGCCGTTCACATCCCGCTACGACAGCTTCTGGGTGGCGCTCGGAACCGTCGGTGTCGACGTCCTGGCGGCCGTCGCGGTCTCGAGCATGCTACGCAACCGCATCCCGGCCCGGCTGTGGCGAGGCGTGCACTGGCTCTCTTACCTGAGCTGGCCGGTCGCTCTGGCACACGCCTTCGGGATGGGCACCGACATGAACCAGGCGTGGGCGACCGGGCTTGCGATCGCATGCATCTTCGCCGTCGTGGGCGCATGCGTCCTGCGAGTTCGGCTCGCCGTAGCCGAGCGGCGGCGCACCACGAACCTCACCTCCCTACGAGCTGCGTCACAGGTCTGAGGATTCGAATGCAAACACTCACCCGGACACCCACAGATACCACCACACGCCCTCGGCTCCTCGGGTCCTGGCACGCACATCACCGCTCGGACCTGGCGACGCACGTCGCCTTCCACGGCGCGCTGCCGATCCCGAACGCCGCCGGCGAGGGCTGGTCCGCGAGCCTCGGAGAGCTGATCCGACAGGCGGGCCTCACCGGTCGAGGCGGTGCCTCGTTCCCCACCGCCTCGAAGTTCGCGCTGATGCGCAGGAGCGGAACAGCCAGAACGATCGTCGTGAACGCGATGGAGGGTGAGCCCGCCAGCGACAAGGCAGCGGTGCTCCTCGAGTGCGTCCCCCACCTGGTTCTCGACGGCGCCGAGCTCCTGGCTCGCGCGCTCCGAGCCCAACGTGTCCTCGTGTGCGTTCCCGACGTCCTCGACCGCACCGCGCAGAGCGCTGCACACGCAATCGCAGAGCGATCCCGTGGAGCTCTCGCCCCGGTGGCGTTCGATGTGGTACGCCCGCCGAGCCGCTATATATCGGGCGAGGAGTCTGCGCTGACGTCGTGGCTGGACGGCAGGCCCGCCTTACCTCGCTTCCGGCCCGACAAGTCCGTGCCTCTCTCCATCGGACGTGCGCCCGCCCTCGTGCACAACGCCGAGACGCTCGCCCACATCGCGCTCATAGCCCGCTACGGGCCCGGGTGGTTCAGGGAGTGCGGGACCTTCGAGGCGCCCGGCACGTGCCTGGTCACGCTTTCGGGGTGCGTGGAGCATCCCGGGGTGTACGAGGTCGCACTGGGCACCCCGGTCAGCTCGGTCATCGCCTTGGCGATGCCGAGCGGCGGGGTGAGGGCTGTGCTGACCGGCGGCTACGGAGGGACCTGGCTGGGCTGTGACGCTCTGAACACCCCCCTCGCGCCGGCTCCTCTTGCTGAGCTCGGCGCATCGGTCGGGGCCGGGGTCCTCGTCGTGCTCGACGAATCAGCGTGCGGGATAACCGAGACGGCGCGCATCGCCGCGTACATGGCCTCGCAGGGCGCGGGACAGTGCGGTCCGTGCATGTTCGGGCTCCCCGCGATCGCCGAGGACTTCGCGCTCGTTGCCGGCGGAGCCGGCGATACTGCGGTCTTCGAGAGGCTCGCACACCGCTTCGGCGAGGTGGAGGGCCGCGGCGCGTGCCGGCACCCCGATGGTGTGGTGCGCATGGCCCGGAGTGCCCTCGAAGTGTTCGCCGAGGACGCGAAAGCCCATGCCCTGGGCCGTCCATGCGAGAAGCGCACCTCACCGAGCGTCGTGGCATACCGATGAGCGGGACAACCGAGAATGCGAGTCAGGAGACGAGGATCAGGGTGAAGGTGGATCCCGTCGCGTGCGATGCCTACGGGTATTGCGCCGAGCTTCTACCAGAGCTCGTCACGCTCGACGAATGGGGGTACCCGGTCGTGGGATCCGAGCCGGTTCCGGCGCATCTCGTCGAGCTCGCGGTCCGCGCCGCGCGCGACTGTCCGAGGCAGGCCTTTCTCAGCGAGGAGATCGCCCACTGAGACAACCGGCGACTCGCTTGCGATCAGGTTTCAGGCGACGCAATCCTCCGAGCGCGGCGCCCACAGCGCGTGGACCCAGGTGCTCACCGCCGACACGAGCGCGTCGGCCGCCTCGGACATCGCGAGTGCGTCGACCTCGCAGATCCTGACCATGCCACTCGACGGCCAAAAGCCGGCCACGCGCGCCGGCACCGACCCCTCCCCGCGCGACATCGCCACCACGAGAGCGCGGTGTGCGAGCTCGGCGCGCCACGAGGGCCCGGGATGGCGGGGCGCCATGACGAGCATCACCGGCCGCTGTCCGGCGAAGCCACGAACCTCGGCTCGCCCTCGCACCACGAGCTGGCGTCGACCCGGGCAGTCCCAGAAGTCGTCACGCCCCCCGACTACAGGAGGCCTCTCGAAGCGGGACCAGTCGAGTGCGGTCCAGAGCTGCGTCGCCCAGGTCGCTGCCTCCGCGTGAACCGTCGCCCTGCCACCCGGGCCGAGGCTCTCGTACCACTCGGCCCACCACGGCGGGCGCGGCGCCCCTTGCGCGCTGCGCGACTCGGCGAGGTCCTCGAGTCCTGCCTCCAGAACCTCGGCCACCGCCGTCTGTGGAGCAGCGGACCGGCCGCGAACACAACGCTCGACCGCGGAGATGCCGACGGCCCTCCTCGTGACCGCTGCCGAAGGAACGAATTGGTTACCGCCGTCTCGGCGTGCCGCGCAGCTCTCCGGACGGTCGCGCGCCATGGCCAGCTCGAAGCTTCCGATCTGGAGTCGCTCGTCCGGCGGGATCATGTCGGCGAGTGGTGGCAGCTCCCGAAGCAGGCGTGCCCGCAGCTCCTGGATCCGGCCCGTCTCCACGACCCGAGTGGGCGGCGCGAGCAGCGCCTCGGTAAGAGCGGCCGATCGGGGCAAGGTGAGCCCCAGTCCCTCGATCACGCGACCTCCTCCTCGAGCAAGCCGCCATCGAGCGCCCAGCTGCTCTCTTCCCTCGAAGGGTCGCCCGCTGCTCGTGGGACCCTGCTGCCGGCCCGCTCCTGGCCCGCTGCGCAGTGCGGCAACTCGGCGCACCAGGCGCACAAGGGGTTCGGGGTACGCGCCGGCTTCGCCCCGGCTTCGAGGTTGCACATGCGTTGGGTCGCCGCGAGCGTCCGGTGCAGCGCGCTCAACAGGACGTCCTCTCCCACAGGCTCGACGTCGAGCTCTGCGGTCGCGGAGTAATAGGTGGCGATCCTGAAAGGTGGCGCACCGCTTCGCAGGGTCTCCAACAGCGCGTAGTAGTGGAGGTCTCCTCGATGCTCGAGCCTGCGCGCCCCGGATTTGAGCTCGACGAGGCATACCGACGCACGCTCCTCGCACGGTGCGCCGAACGCGAGGTCCACGACTCCCGACAACACGACCTTTCCGCCTGTGAGCGGAACCTCGATGCGTTCCTGTGTGCGTGCAAGCCACGATGGGCTCGACACGGGCCACGACGCGCGGATCTCGGCGGCGTGCCGGCCCACCTCGGCTGCGAGCCGGCGCCTGCTCTCGGCGTCGAGGCCCGTGACGAATTCCAAGATGCCTTTGTCTGCGTCACACTCGACTGCGGACATCGCGTCCTCCCACGGCTCTGCGATGTCCCCGACCGTCACCCACTGCCGGAAGAGCGCGTCGACGAGGACCCCGCGTGCAAGCTCGAACGTGACGGCCCGGCGCGCGCTCGAGCGCGAGAGCGCTTCGCAGGTGAGGACCCGGTTCACCTCTTCCTTGGTGACACGAACCGGTGCGCCGTCCGGTGGGAGCCCTGCCACGCACCCTGCGAGGCCGTCCTCCAGCCAGTCCCTGAGCCCTCCGGCGAGCCCAGGGTCGACCTTGGGCCGCTTCTCCCCGTCTCCTCGAAGCCTCTCTGTTAGCACCACCGACAAGCATGCACGAAGGGTGTGACGTCGAGGTGAATTAGCGTCGAAGGGGATGAGAGCCACCGCTCGGGCCCTTTGGTGATCCAGTGAGCGCAGCCTTCTATGCCGTCTTCGTCGTCTTCGTCGTGATGATCCTGGCGCTCGCGGTGATCTCGGTGCGATGGGCGGTGAGACGTGACCGGGCGGAGCGAGCGGCACGGGCGGAGCGGGCGCAACAGGCGGAAAAGACGGCTCAGGCGGAGCAGGCCGCTCAGGCGGAGCGTGCGAAGGGCGCTTCGGGGGCGGACCGCACTCGCGAGTCTCGGTGAAGTCCCTGGCCGGCCGCCGTTCCACCGAACCGGGGCCGCATCGGCGAAAATGGCTGTGACGATGCCCGATCCGACCGAGCACGGGAGCCGTGCAGCGGCCATAACCGATGCCCAACTACCCGGTGGTGTGTTCCTCGCTCCCGGGACCACTCGCCGTCGATGGCAGCTGCCCCGCCGGGAGCGCTCCTCCAAGCGCCGTCCCCGCACGGCTTTCGTGTTCGCGGGCGGCAGCTCCAGAGGCGCCGCGCAGATCGGCATGGTCGAGGCCCTCGTCGCGAAGGGGATCACCGCAGACGCGGTCTACGGGGCATCGGTCGGTGCGATCAACGCCGCCGGCTATGCAGGCGACCCGACCCCGTCGGGGGTCGAGCGCATGGCAACGATCTGGCGGCGGCTCACCCGCGACGACATCTTCCCCCAGGGAAGGGTCCCTGTAGCGCTGCGCTACTTCCAACAACGCGAGTCCGTGCATCCCAACTCCGGGTTGCGCAAGATCATCGAGGAGGGGATCTCCTACGACAACCTCGAGCATGCGACGGTGCATCTCGAGGTCGTGGCCACCTCGCTGCACGACGGCGACACGCGCTGGTTCACCTTCGGCCCTGCCCCCGACCGCATCCTGGCCTCCGCGGCCCTGCCGGCGCTCTTGCCGCCGGTCGAGATCGACGGAGAGCTGTTCATCGACGGAGGGGTCGTAGACAACGTTCCCATCGGAAGGGCGATATCGGAGGGCGCGGAGAGGATCTTCGTGCTGCTGTGCGGTCCGATGCACTACAAGCCCAACCGCTACCGCCGGCCCGTCGAGGCGGTGTTGACGGCCTTCTTCATCGCGATGCACACACGCTTCGTCCGAGAGCTCGCGCACCTACCCGAGGGGGTCGAGGTCGTGGTGTTCACGGTCGACTCCGAGCCGGTGTCGCGTTACGACGACTTCTCCAACACCGACACATTGATCGAAACCGGGCGGCAGAATGCGGATCGTGTTCTCGACTACTGGCAGGCCGGTGGGTTGGGAGAGCGCCTGGGCCCGCTTCGTTCCATCCGGCGCACCGTTCTCAGCTTCCCCCGCGACGAGGCTGTCTGAAAAAACTCGACGGGGACCTCGTCGGTGCCACGAGGGTCGGTGAGGGGCACATCCCGGCCGCAAGACGGTCAGCGGCGAGGCGGTGGGTCCTCGGGCTTGCGGGTGCCGATATCCCAGCCCGCCGAGGACACCTTGCGGGGCTCGTAGAACACGCATCCCTCGGGGCATGCGAAGGGGAAGGGCTCGTTGGCGTCGACCCGGCAGCGCTCCAGCTTGTCCCCGCTGCCGGTCGTCTGCATGATGTAGTGGCGGCAGTCGGCGTTAACGGCCATCGGACCATTCTGTCGCACGATGCCCGGCCGGCGCGAGCGCCTCCAAGGTTTGTCGGTCTGCGGGGCTTCTCGAGCGTTCAGACCTCGCCCTCGTCGGTCGGATAGAAGCGGGGCCGTGCCCACAGCGCGACGTAGACGAGCCCCACGAGGGCCGGAACCTCGACGAGGGGTCCCACGACACCTGCGAGAGCCTGACCGCTCGTCACCCCGAAGACCCCGATGGCAACGGCGATCGCCAGCTCGAAGTTGTTGCTCGCCGCGGTGAAAGCAAGCGTGGTCGTGGGCCGGTACCCGAGGTGCATCCGGTAGCCGAGAGCGAAGGACCCTGCCCACATGAGCGCGAAGTACGCGAGCAGCGGCAAGGCGATGCGCGCCACGTCGCCAGGATGCCGACTTATGGCGTTTCCTTGCAACGCGAAGAGGAGCACGACCGTGAATAGGAGCCCGTAGAGCGCGACAGGCGCGACCTTCGGGATGAAGCGGCTCTCGTACCAATCCCTACCCCGGACTCGCTCTCCGATCGTCCTGCTCGCCCATCCCGCCGCCAGCGGGATACCTAAGAAGATGAGGACGCTCTTCGCGATCGCCCAGATCGAGACATTGACGTTCGCCGTCGAGAGCCCGAGCCAGCTCGGCAGGAGGTGCAGGTAGAAATACGCGAGAGCCGCGAAGGCCACGATCTGGAAGAGGGAGTTCAAAGCGACGAGGACCGCCGCGGCCTCCCGGTCCCCACCGGCCAGGTCGTTCCAGATGAGCACCATCGCGATGCAGCGCGCGAGCCCGACAATTATGAGACCTGTGCGATAGGCCGGCAGGTCCGGGAGCATCGACCAGGCGAGGGCGAACATGACCGCCGGACCCACAAGCCAGTTCAGCACCAGCGACGGCACCATGAGGCGCCTGTTGGAGGTGACCCGGCCGAGCTCGCCGTAACGGACCTTCGCGAGCACCGGGTACATCATCACGAGCAAGCCGAGGGCGATAGGAAGGCTCGTCCCGGCGAGCTTCACCTTCGAGAGCCAGCTGTCGAGGTGGGGCAGCAGCCGGCCGAGCACGATCCCGCACCCCATCGCGGCGGCGATCCACACCGGAAGGAACCGGTCGAGCACCGAAAGCCTGCTGAGGACGTCTCCTTCGGGTCCTCCCGGGGCAGTCGGCCTCTGAGCATCTCGAACCGACGTCACATCTGCGAGTCCAAGTCCGGCTTGTGGGCCCTCACGAAGGCACTCATGACCGCACCGCCCAGTTCCGCGATCGTCGCTTCTACGTCGATGGTGTCGGGTATATCCATCGACGAAAGGTCGCCAGCGATGCGGGAGATGTCCGCGCTGTCGTAGACCTGGGTGGCTTCGATGTCGATTCGCTCGAATCCCGCTTGCTCGAGGAGGGTGGCGTAGTCCGTGTCGAGCAGGGCACCTGAGACACAGCCCGTCCACAAGCCCATCGCCTGCTGGACGGCTTCCGGGAGCGCACGGCGCAGGACGATGTCGGAGATCGCCAGTCGCCCGCCGGGCCTGAGCACCCGAAAGGCCTCGGCGAAGACAGCCGGCTTGTCGGGAGAGAGGTTCACGACGCAGTTGGAGATGATCACGTCGACCGATTCGTCCGGGAGGGGGACGTCCTCCATAGTCCCCTCGAGGAACTCCGCGTTGGTTACGCCGGCCTCCGTCTGGTTCCTGCGCGCAAGTTCCAACATCTCGGGAGTCATGTCCAAGCCGTAGGCCTTGCCACCGGGCGCCACCCGTTTCGCGGACAGAAGCACGTCGATCCCCCCGCCTGATCCGAGGTCGAGCACGACCTCGCCAGGATGCAGATCCGCCAGCAAGGTGGGGTTCCCGCACCCGAGCGATGCCGCCACAGCGGCGTCCGGAAGCGACTTCGCGTCGTCCTCTTCGTAGAGCGTGCTGCCGATGAGCCCCTCGGCGGTACCGCAGCACGAGGCGTCGACGGCGCGAGCGGCCGCGGCGTAGCGCTCCTTGACGGCGCTTCGAATCTCCCCGGCATCCTTGGTCGTCATGGCATGCCCCTCTCTCTTAGGAGCCCCCGAGCAGGCGCCTCAACGTAGCGAGGCGCTCCGGCACGACACTCCACCAGGTCCACTTGCCGCGCTTGGAACCCGAGATGAGCCCAGCCTCTTGGAGCACCCGCGTGTGATGGGAGATCGTCGGCTGGCTCTTCGCGAGCGGGCCCTCCAGGTTGCAGCTGCACACCTCGCCTTCGGCAGCCACGATCGAGAGCAGCCTCAGGCGCACTGGGTCCCCGAGCGCTGCGAGCACCGGAGCCAGGTCCTCAGCCTCCGTTCTCGAAAGGGGTGTCTCCGTGAGAGAAGTGCAGCAGAGGACGTCCGGCACCACCGGCTCGGCCGACACGTACTTAAGCTTCACCGCAGCCCTACCAGGCATCCGTGACTCCCATTGACAACTGTCGATACGTACATCATACTCTGGAATCGACGATTATCAATCTATGGGAGGCACACAGTGTCGCGCGTGCAACTGGCCTTGAACGTCTCGAAACTCGAGGAGGCTGTCGAGTTCTACTCCAAGATCTTCGACACCTCACCGGCGAAGCTCCTCCCCGGCTACGCCAACTTCGCCGTGGACGATCCTCCGCTCAAGCTCGTGCTGATCGAGAATGCCGACACGCGGGGCCTCGGGGTGGAGGGCGCCTTGAACCACCTGGGTGTCGAGACGCAAAGCTCCGAGGAAGTGGCCCGGGCAAGCGGCCGGCTGGCAGCGCAGGGACTGGCCACCGAGGACCAGCAGCAGACAACTTGTTGCTACGCGCTCCAGGACAAGGTCTGGGTACAGGACCCCGATGGGGCACCCTGGGAGTGGTACACGGTGCTCGCAGACGCTCCGGTCGAGTCGGGGATCGCAGGGGACGGGACGTGTTGCGTGAGCGTCGGCGCGGTGCCGGGAGCCAGCTCGGTCGCCGACGAACCTGCGCCGGCTCGCTGTTGCTGATCGCCGACGACCCGATCGAGGACGCGAGGTCTTGGTGAACGACGTCGTGCTGTGGCGACGACTCGTCGCCGAGCTCCTGGGAAGCGCTTTCCTCGCTGCCTTGGTCATCGGGTCGGGCATCGCGGCACAACACCTCTCGCCGGGAAACGTCGGACTCGAGCTCTTCGAGAACGCTGCCGCCACTGCGGTCGGGCTGTTCGCGATCATCTTGATGTTCGGCCCGGTCTCCGGCGCCCACTTGAACCCGGTCGTGTCCCTGGTCGACGCCGCCTTCGGCGGGCTGCGGTGGCGAGACGCGTTCGCGTACCTTCCCGCGCAGGCGGCGGGATGCGTGGCCGGGGCGATCGTCGCCAATCTCATGTTCTCCCATGCCGCCATCGAGATATCCACCAAGCACCGCGCTTCGGGTGCGCATTTCCTCTCCGAGATCGTCGCGACCCTAGGGCTGGTGCTCGTCATCTTCTCCCTAGCGCGCTCCAACCGCTCTCGCATGGCACCCGCCGCGGTAGGGGCGTACATAGGGGCTGCTTACTGGTTCACCAGCTCCACGAGCTTCGCCAACCCTGCGATCACTCTCGGGAGGATGTACTCGAACACCTTCGCCGGGATCGCCCCGTCGTCTGCGCCACAGTTCGTGGCAGCCCAGCTGATCGGTGGTGCACTCGCGTTCGTCGTCATCAGGGCGCTCTATCCCGGAGTCACAACCGGGGAGGCGGCTGACATCATCTTCCCCCACCTCCGGGCCAGCACCGACCCCGAGACCGAGCTCGGCGCTCACCGACTAAGGACTGACGAAAGGGCAAACACACATGCCACTTGAGGATGCGATCACTTCGCACGAACGAGCTGTCGCAGAACTCGTCGCGCGCGACCGTCTCCAGGCGAAGGCGAAGATCGACGGAGTTTCAGGGTGGGGCCTTCCGTCGGTTCTCTTCCTCTGCATCCACAACTCAGGCCGCTCCCAGATGGCTCTCGGCTGGTTCCGTCATCTGGCGGGCGACAAGGCTCTCGCGTGGTCCGCTGGCTCGGAGCCGGGCAGCGAGCTCAATTCGGCCGCCGTGGCGGCCATGTCGGAGGTGGGGATCGACATCAGCTCGGAACTCCCGAAGCCGTGGGCCGACGAAGTGGTCCAAGCCGCAGACTTGGTGATCACGATGGGTTGCGGGGACGCGTGTCCGTTCATCCCCGGAAAGCGCTACGAGGACTGGGCTCTCGCCGATCCCGCCGGAAAGCCGCTCGAAGAGGTACGCCCGATCCGCGACGAGATCGAGAAGCGGGTGACCGAGCTCCTGGAGCGTCTCGGCGCGGCCGCTGTGTAGCAATCCTGCCCGCTGCCAGTGGCGGCGGACCCGAGCCCTGGAACTCGGCGACGGGCTGCGATGGGCTCGCCGCGGCATTAGCGTCGCCTCCGTGGACGACCCGGTCACGACCCGTCAGCTGCTTCGCTGGAGTGAATCGCTGGCAGCCATTGCCCGAACCGGACTCGGTTTCACCGAGAGCCTCTACGAGCGCGAGCGCTTCGAGGAGATCTTGCGAGTCGCCGCGGACATCTCGGTGGCGGCGACGCACGGCTCGAGCGGTGTTGAGGACGCCGAGGAGCTGGTCGAGGAGTGGCTCGAGGCGGTGGGAGAGGGCGTACCCGGCTACGTGACCCCGAAGGTGGCGGTCGGGGCGGCCGTGGGAAACGAAAAAGGCGAGCTGCTCCTGGTCAGACGAGCCGACTCCGGGGTGTGGCTGTACCCGACGGGGTGGGCAGACGTGGGCTACTCGGCCGCCGAGGTGGTCGTGAAGGAGGTGCTCGAGGAGACAGGGATCCACGCCGAGGTCGTCCGCTTGATCGCGGTCCTCGACGGCTTGCGGCTCGGGTTCACCAGAGTCCCGCTGTACTCGCTCGTGTTCCACTGCAGGGCGACAGGTGGCGACCTGCGGGCGCACCCGCTCGAGACCTCAGAAGTGGGTTGGTTCTCGCCGGAGAACCTCCCCCAGCCACTCGCAGGCGCGGAGAGGTGGGGACGCCACGTCTTCGCTGCGCTTCGGGGCGAGAAGCTGGACGTCCTGTTCGACCGGCCCCGCCAGCCGATGTGGCGAGGCGAGGCTCCCGAGGGTCGCGTCGGCTGAAGCCTTATTACCCGGCCGGCTCGCCGGGGTAGCGGTCGCGGTCACGTTCGCCGCGTCCCTCGGAATCGAAGCGGAAGCCCACCCCGCGAACCGTCACCAGGTACTGAGGGTCGGCGGGATCGTTCTCCAACTTCACCCGCAGCCGCCTTATGTGGGTGTCCAGTGTTCGCGTGTCCGCGAGGTCCCTCCCCGACCAGAGCCTGTCGATCAGCTCGTCTCGCGTGCGGACCTGGCCCGGCGGCGACAAGAGCAGCGCGAGGAGGTCGAACTCGCGCCTCGAGAGGTGGACGTTCTTTCCCGCCGCCGTCACTTCGCGTCTCGCGAAGTCGATGCGGATGGGCCCGGCCGCGACGACCTCGGGCACTTGGGGCAATCTACGCCCTGAAACGACTGGGAGCCCCACGGGCGGTGGCGACACTCTTCGGAGCACGGCCTGGATCCGCGCCGTCAGCTCACGAAGGTGGTACGGCTTGGTGATGTAGTCGGCGGCTCCGAGCTCGAGCCCGAGCACGATGTCCACCTCCGAGTCGAGCGCGCTCACCATGATCACTGGAACCGGTGCGATCGCCCGCATGCGCCGGCAGACCTCGGTCCCCGGGACACCAGGCAAAAGCACATCGAGCAGCACCAGGTCAGGGGGGCTATCAGCGAACTTCCGCAGTCCCTCGGACCCGTCGGAAGCAAGCTCGACCGCGTAGCCCTCCTTGGACAGCGCCGCAGAAAGGGCCTCGCGGTAGGACTCCTCGTCCTCCACGACCAGAATGCGCAGCGGTTCCTCGGCATCCCTCACGGCGTTCGGCTTCGAGACGAGCTCGGTCACTGGGTGGGTGATCAGCCGAAGCGACCGTTCACATAGTCCTCGGTCCGGGGATCGGAAGGCTCGGTGAAGAGCTTCCGAGTCGGACCGACCTCGATCAGCTCCCCCGCCTTGTCCTCGCCCATCAGCAGGAAGGCGCAGTGGTGGGACACACGGGTGGCCTGCTGCATGTTGTGGGTGACGATCACGATCGTCACCCGGTCCTTGAGCTCGCTCATCAGCTCCTCGATGCGCTTGGTAGCGCTCGGGTCGAGGGAGGAGGTGGGCTCGTCCATGAGAAGCACTTCTGGCTCGACTGCCAGCGCCCGCGCGATGCACAGACGCTGCTGCTCGCCTCCCGAGAGCGTGCCCGCTGACGCCTTGAGGCGGCCTCTGACGCTGTCCCACAAAGCAGCAGCGATGAGAGCTGATTCCGCGGCTTCGTCCAAAAGCGACTTGCGACGTATGCCGTTGAAGCGCAAACCGGAGACGGTGTTGTCGTAAATGCTCATGGTCGGGAACGGGTTCGGGCGCTGGAACACCATGCCCACCCTCGAACGCAACAACATCGGACGCGTCGTGGGTGCGTATACGTCCAGACCTCCGAGCTTCACCTCTCCCGTGACGTTTGCACCGCGCGTCAGATCGTGCATCCGATTCAGAGCGCGCAGAAGTGTGGTCTTGCCCGAGCCCGACGGCCCGATCAAGGAGGTCACCTGGTTCGTCGGTACGTCGAACGAGACGTCACGTACCGCGTGCTTGCCCGAGAAGGCCACCGACACGTTGCGCAGGGTCATCGCGGGTATGTCGGTGTCACGCGTGTCGTCGACCGCGGTAGCAGTGATGACCTCTGGACGCGGCGGAGCGGGCGTCATGTCAGACATCTCTCACTCTCCTAATTCGCGCCGATACCAGCCTGCTGCCCACGCTCAGCACGAGCACGGCGAGCACCAGGGCGAGAGCACTCCCCCAAGCAACTCTGACTATGTCGGGATATGCCTGGATGCCGTCCTGGTAGATCACCAGGGGCACCGCGTTCATCTGCTTCAGGGGTGAGTTGGCCAAGAACTGTGCGCCGCCGGCTGTGAACAACAGAGGGGCCGTCTCCCCGGCTCCTCTGGCGATCGCCAGGAGCACGGCGGTTATCAAGCCGGGAAGCGCTGCGGGCAACACGATTCTCGTGGCCACAGTCGCCTTGCGCGCTCCCAGAGCCAGCCCCGCCTCCGAAAGCACGCTCGGCACTCCACGGATCGCTGTCTCGCTGGCCCGGATGATGATCGGAAGCATCACGATGCCGATGGCGAAGCTTGCGGCAACCCCCGAGTAGTGCCCGAGGCTTCCGGGATGATGAAGCACGAGGACGACGTAGGCGAAGATGCCCACCACGATCGCCGGGACACCCGACATGACGTCCGCCGCAAGGCGCAGGAGGCCGGGGATCCGCCCATCCGACTGGGAGAGGAACAGGCCTGCCGTGATGCCGAAGGGAATCGCCACGGCGGCGGCGATCCCATCGATGATGAGGGAACCGATGATGGCGTTCGAGATGCCCCCACCTGGGATCCCCGCCGGGTGAGGCAGAGCCGAGAAGAACGCCCAGTTCCACGCCGAGGCGCCCCTGATGAAGACGTAGACGAGAAGCGCCACGAGCGGGGTCAGGGCGATCAACAGACAGATCCTGCAGGCAAGCAACCCAAATCTCGAAAGAAGCTGGCGGCGATCCGCGCTCCTCTGGGCGGTCTGCTGGATCTCCGTCCGGCGTGCTACGACGGGGTCTGCGGCCATCACGGTCACAGGAGCCCGACTCCGATCGCACGCTGCCTGCTGACCGAGCGCACCGCGAGCCGAGCCGCCAGGTTCACCAGGACCGACAACGCCATGAGCAGCAGGCCCACGGCAACGAGTGATGCGAGGTGATAGGGCTCTGTCGCTTCCGTGAACTCGTTGGCGATCACGGAGGCCATCGTCGCGCTAGTCGAGTAAAGGGAGTGTGCGAACGCAGGCGTGTTGCCTATGACCATCGTGACGGCGATCGTCTCGCCGAGCGCCCGCCCGGTGGCCAGAGTGGTCGCCCCGAGGATGCCGCTGCGGGCGCTCGGAATGACGACCTTTCGCATCACCTGCCAGCGTGTGGCGCCGAGTGCGAATGCTCCTTCGATCTCAGTCTCCGAAACGGCCATGAGCACATCGCGTGAGATCGCGACAAGCGTCGGCAGGACCATGATCGACAACACGATGCCGGCAAGCAGGAGGCCCGTGCCTATCTGCGCGCCGCTGAAGGGGAAGTGGTTCCCCGTGATGTGCCCCAACCAGGGCTCTATGTACTGGCGCATCCACGGCGCGAGCACGAGCAGGCCCCAGAGGCCGTAGACGACGCTCGGGACGGCGGCGAGCAGTTCGACCGCGGTCCCTAGCGGTACCTGGAGACGTCTCGGGACCGCGAAGGCGAGGGCGAGCGCGCAGCCGAGCCCGATGGGTATCGCGATGACCATGGCGATGACAGTGGTCTCCAATGTCCCGACGATGAAGGCGAGCGCGCCGAAATGGGCGTGGACGGGGTCCCACTTATGGGTCGTGAGGAACGAGAACCCGAAGTGCGCGAACGCCGATCTCGACTGGATCACCAGGGAGGCGATGAAGGCGAGCAACAGGATCGCGAACAGCGCCGCCACCGCTGCCAGCACCCCTCGGTACGCGCCGTCGGGAACCTCGAGGAAGCGGCGAAGCCCCCTCGAAGTTCCCGGACGCAAGGGATCGATGGTCGTTACGGACACTAAGAGGTTTTGAGGAGCTGGGTCTTGCCGTCGGGGCCGGTCACCTGCAACAGGGTGGCGCGTGCCAGCTGCTGGATGTTCGCGGGCAGCGGCACGTAGTCAAGGGTGGCCGCCTGTTGCTGGCCGGCGTGTGACAGCCAGTCCAGAACGTCGACGAGGGTCGTACCCAAGCCCTGGTCCTTCTGGAGCTGGTAGACGAGGACCCAGCTGTAGCCGGAGATGGGGTAGCTCGTAGCCCCGGGCTCGTTCGTGATCGAGAAGTCCACGGCGGTGATGTTGGGCTTCTGGGCCGCGTCGGCAGCCACCGAGGCGAGTGAGGGGTAGACGTACTGACCCGCCGCATTCTTCACCTGGGCGTATGTGAAGTTGTTCTGGAGGGCGTAGGCGAGCTCCACGTAGCCGATCGAGTAAGGGGTGTCCTTGACGTAGCCGGCCACTCCCTCGTTGCCCTGCTCACCGACCCCGACCGGCCAGGCGACCGACTTGCCCGTCCCGGGGCCCGCAGCCCAGGCCGGCGAGATCTTTGCGAGGTAGTCCGTGAAGATGTAAGTGGTCCCGCTGCCATCTGCTCTGTGGTCGACCTCGATGGGGTTGCTCGGGAGGTTCACTCCCGGGTTCAAGTTCTTGATCTCCGGATCGTTCCAGGTCTTCACCGTTCCTAGGTAGATGTCGGCGATGACCGGACCGGTGAGCTTGAGCCCTTTCGCCACTCCGGGCAGGTTGTAGGAGATGGCCTCGCCGCCCAGGGCTATCGGCACCTGGAGGACCTGCCCTCCTGTTGCCTTCGAGATGTCCAGTGGGCTCATGGGCACGTCTGTGGCACCGAAGTTGACAGTGGTCGCCTGGAACTGGGCGATGCCGCCGCCCGAGCCGACCGAGGCGTAGTTCACGCTCACGCCCGAATCCGCCTGGTTGTAGAGGAAGAAGGCCTTCGTGAAGAAGGGCTGGTCGAAGGTGGAACCCGCCCCCGAAAGCGTGCCGGCCGGGGCATGCAGGTCGACGGTCGCGTACGGGTCGGCGGAGGCCGCCGCGGTGCTCGGCTTCGTCGTGGTCGTGGGCGAGCTGCTCGAGCTGCACGCCGCGAGAAGGATGCCGAAAGCTAAAGGTGACACGAGCAGGGCCCGTGCTGCTCTGCGGGCGCTGCACTTGGGGCGTACTGGAAATGTCCTCACGGGCGACCTACCTCCGTCTTGGGTCGGCTCGAGCGTCCACCCGACGCTCATCGCGGCTCAAAGTAACGACGGAAGGTAAATAGACCGCGAACGACAAGTAACCAAATGGCGATGTTTGGGTGAATTACTGACTATTTGGAATGACGCTGGCAACCTTTTCGACTGACATCTGAAACAAAGGATCAGCTCTCGACCACGTCCCCGAGGAGGTCCACCCGGACCCCCTCCAAGCGGAGCCAGGCGAGAGCCCCTTCGACCTTCGCAGGCTCCCCAGCGAGCTCGCAGACGATCCAGCCCTCGTGCTCGGAGACGTCCGCTCGCCGGATGTTGGGCTCCACACCGTGGTCGCGCGCCAGCCTCGCCAGAAACGGCTCACGCACGAGATCCTCCGGGAACGTGAGCTTCACTCTCACCTCGATCACCGTGCACCTCCGAGAGCGCCGTTCAGGTTGCCCGACCGAAATCCTTCCAGGTCCAGAGTGACGTAGCGGTACCCGGCGCCCCGGACCGCCGCCACGACCTCGTCTCGTCGCTCCACGGCGGCCGGCAGGTCCAACTCCTCGAACTCCAGGCGCGCGAGATCCCCGTAGTGCCTCACGCGCAGCTGGCGGAATCCGAGAGCCCTGAGAGCCGACTCCGCCTCTGCGACCTTCGTGAGGGTCCCCAGCGTTACCGGCGTTCCGTAGGGCAGGCGCGACGCCAGACACGCAGCTGCTGGCTTGTCCCACGTACGAAGTCCCAGCCGGCGCGACACCTCGCGCACGTCGGCCTTCGAGAACCCGGCTGCGACCAAGGGGAATCGGGCCCCGCGCTCGGCGGCGGCTTGCTGGCCGGGACGGTGATCGCCGAGATCGTCGACGTTCACACCGAGCACCACCGTCGCCGCCTCGTCCGCGGCAAGAGGACCGAGGGCTTCCATCAGGCTCGACTTGCAGTGGTAGCAGCGGTCGGTCTGGTTGGCGACGTACGCGGGCTCGGACAGCTCGGTCGTCTCGACTGCCCTCCAGCGGAGCCCCCACTCCGAAGCAAGAGCTCGACAGTCGGCGAGCTCCACGGGTGCGAGCGAAGCCGAGACGGCGGTGGCGCACAGGGCGCTTCGTGCTCCGAGCGCTTCCGTGGCGACGCGAGCCACGAACGCCGAGTCAGCCCCTCCGCTGAAGGCGACGACCACTCGGCCGAGGCCCAAGAGCTCCGCTCGCAGCGCCTCGAGCTTGTCGCCGAGTCGATCCTCTCGTCGGTCCTCGAGTCCCTCTGCGAGCTCCAGGTCGAGCTCCCCTTCGAGCCGCATCCTGGGTCCCTTCAACCCGAGAGGACGCTGTCGAGGACCTCGTCCATCTCGCCGACCATCCCCGTCCAGAAAGGCCCGAACTCCGCGAAGCGGGCAGAGGCCTCGTCGAAGCGCATCTGGTACACGCACTCCTTCAGGTCGTCGGGATGCTCACCGAAAAGGGTCACGCCCCATTCGAAGTCGTCCAAGCCGGTCGATCCGGTGATCAGCTGCAGGATCCTCCCTCTGAAGAGCCTCCCCACCGACCCGTGTCCGAGCATTAGCTGCTTTCGCTCCTCGAAGCCGAGCGAGTACCAGTTGTCCCCCGGGATTCGGCGCTTCGACATCGGATAGAAGCAGAAAGCCGGCTTCCCTTCCGGAGGCAGGTCGGGGTACAGACGTGCCTGCTTCATCTCCTCGGGAAGAGCGTCCGCGTACTCGGAGAGCTCGGTCAGCGAGACGTACGAGGCCTCCGCCTCGAGGCCGGCCAACCGGAGCGAGGTCTGCAGGGCGCGAAGCCTCCAGAGGTCCGCACCCAGGGCCATCACACCGACGTCTGCCTTGTGCCCGAGCAAAGCCACCGAGACAACCTGGTCCCCGGCCTCACGCGCTGACTTCACCGCCCGAAGTACCGCCTCGGAGTCGGTCGAGCGGCCCACCCGCAGGAACAGGTGCAGGACTCCCCAACCGGTGCTCGGAGCGAGCGAATGCGCGGGACGGCCCTCGGGTGTGACGGTCACCCGATCAGTCTTGCATCCGGGGTCGAGAACCTAAAAGGCGGACCATTCCTCGGCCCCAGAACCGACACGCGAAGCGGCCGGGCGTGTCTAGGGATCCGATCGGTTGCTCGACTTCCGACGGATCAGCCGACACGTCCGGCCGTTGCATTCGCTACTCCGGGTGTCGCTTAGAAGTCGTCCATTCCCCCGCCGGGCATGGCGGGAGCGCTCTCCTTCTCGGGCTTGTCGACGATCACGGCCTCTGTCGTGAGGAACAGGGCAGCGATCGATGCGGCGTTCTGAAGAGCAGAGCGGGTCACCTTCGCGGCGTCGATCACACCGGCGTCGAAGAGGTCCTCGTACTCGCCCGTTGCGGCGTTCAACCCCTCGGACGCCTTCTTCATGTTGCGCACCTTCTCCACCACCACGCCACCCTCGAGGCCTGCGTTCACCGCGATCTGCTTGAGCGGCTCCTCGACAGCCTTCGCGACCAGGCGGCAACCAGTGGCCTCGTCGCCCTCGAGCTTCTGCGCGCGGTCGAGGATGGCCTGTTGCGCACGGAGCAGCGCGACGCCACCGCCGGGCACGACTCCCTCTTCGATCGCGGCCTTGGTGGTAGAGACCGCGTCCTCGATCCTGTGCTTCTTCTCCTTGAGCTCGACCTCGGTGGCAGCACCGACCTTGATGACGGCTACTCCACCCGAAAGCTTGGCCAGGCGCTCCTGGAGCTTCTCCCGGTCGTAGTCGGAGTCGGTGTTCTCGATCTCCGTCTTGATCTGGTTGATGCGTCCCTTGATGTCGGACTCGCTGCCTGTGCCCTCGACGACCGTCGTCTCGTCCTTCGTTACGACGACTTTGCGGGCACGTCCGAGGAGATCCAGACCGACGTTCTCGAGCTTCAGCCCGACCTCTTCGGTCACAACCTGTCCCCCGGTGAGGATCGCCATGTCCTGGAGCATCGCCTTGCGGCGCTCGCCGAAGCC
>DAIQQK010000194.1:0-5204 GCA_036786835.1 Acidimicrobiales bacterium
CACAAGCAAGTGCACGGCAACGACGCGAAGGTGGCAAGGGAGGTGACGGCCCTCCTGGGATTCCCCTTCTTCAAGGCGCCTTTTGTCTCAGAGGGCGGCGCCATCGAGGTTGACGGCCTCGGCAGCGTGCTCTGCACGGAGAGCTCGATCATCAACCCGAACCGGAATAGGGGCAAGACAAAGGCACAGCTCACGGAGGAGCTGCTCGGCACTCTCGGAGCCAAGAAGGTGCTGTGGCTTCCTGGCCTTGCCGGACACGACATCACCGACGACCACATAGACGGGCTCGCCCGCTTCGTGCGGACGGGCTTGCCGGCCCGCGTCGTCGTGGATCAGCCTGCCGACCCGAATGCCACCGATGTCTGGGCGACCTCGGAGCGCCAATTACTCAAGCGGCTCGAGCACATGACCGATGCTCAGAACCGGCGCCTCACGTGTCTGACGAGTCGAGAATCCCAAACGATTCCATCCGGAGAGACACCAGGTGTGTTCGTCAACGTCTACGTCAACTGGTACACGTGCAATGGTGCCGTGTTGCTCCCGGCGTTCGGCGATCGGAAGGCCGATTCAGCGGCTCGGTCGCTTGTCGCGGGGCTGTATCCGGGTCGGGAAGTCGTGCAGCTGAGGATCGACACCTTGGCCGAGGGCGGCGGTGGGATCCACTGTGTGACACAACAAGAGCCTGCTCCCTAAAGGCGACGATCGCCTCGAAGAGCTCGACCTCAGCGTGCGGCCGCTGGACAAAGGGGACTTCGACGACCTGGCGAGCCTCGAGGGGAGAACCGCCAGGGAGGGTCTTTGCCCGTCGGGCCGGGCGGCGCTCGCTCGGCGAGCCCAATCCCTTGTCGGCCCGGGAACGTATCCCTCTCAACAGCTCCGAACAGCCAATGGAGGAGACACTGTGAGGAAGATCAGAAGAAGAGGCGTACTTGCCACACTCCTCGGCGGAGGTTGTGCCACCGTGGCGGTCGTTGCGCTCACCAGCGCGGTACCTGCGTCCGGTGCAACCTCGTCCTTCGCTGGCATCAGGGCGCCGGCGCTGACTCATTGCCACGCCGCGCAGCTGGGAGGAAGTGGCGGGTTCCTCGCGAGCTTCACCACCGTTTGTCAGGTGGCCTCGACCGTGCCGTCGAATGGCGACATCAACCCGTACGGACTCGTCGTCGTACCCAAGACGGTCGGCAATCTGACCGCAGGAGACGCACTGGTTTCGAACTTCAACAACTCGCACAATCTGCAAGGGACCGGCACCACGATCATGGAGATCTCGCCATCGGGCAAGGCAACGGTTTTCGCAAAACTTGCCGGTCAGACGAAGAGCCACGTTGGTCTCACGACTGCTCTCGCGGTCTTCGGTGACGGTTACGTCGTCGTCGGGAGCCTGCCTACGACCGACGGCACCGCCAAGACGGCGACTGCGGGCGCGCTGTACGTCTTGAACAGCCATGGCCATCTCGTGGAGACGATCAGCGGCACCGACATCAACGGTCCGTGGGACATGACCTCCTACGACGGTGGGGGCTTCGGCGTCCTGTTCATCACGAACGTGTTGAACGGCACGGTTGCCGCCCATGGCTCCGTGGTCCACAAGGGCAACGTCGTCCGACTGGTGCTCGACCTCACGGCGTCCCCCCCGACGGTCCTGCAGCGGACGGTCATCGCGTCGGGATTCGCGGAGAAGTCAGACCCGACGGCACTCGTCATCGGCCCAACCGGCTTGACGCTCGGTCCGAACGGGACCGTCTACGTCGCGGACGTCCTCGCCAACCGAATCGCGGCGATCGGAGACGGCCTCTTCCGCTCCACGAGCGCCGGGATCGGCGCGACGGCCTCCTCCGGCTCCTTCCTGAGCGGGCCGCTCGGCTTGGTCAGGGCGCCCGACGGCGACCTGCTGAGTGCGAACGGCGGCAACGGCCAGATCGTCGAATCGACGCTTGCCGGAGCGCAGCTCGAGTGGCCGACCGTCGACAGCTCAGGCTCGCCGCCAGGTGCCGGAGCGCTGTTCGGCCTGGCGATTCAGCCAGGAGGGAAGGGCGTCTACTTCGTCGACGACGCCACGAACACGCTCGACATTCTCAAGTAAACGGCTTACGCGCAACCGTCCCAACAGCAGTTGGGACGGTTGCGCGGTTCGGCTTGGTCCGGTGGAGGATTATGCGTGCGTACGTTTGCGTGGGCCAGGCAGGGCGCTCGCGATCCTCGGACAGCTCGTGCGCACTCTGAGAGAGCTCAGGGGCCATAGCTGGGGTCCCCGCCGCACGCAGATCCCCGGTTGCAGCTACTCAGTGGGAATCGCGTTGCCTGATCCACACCGAGGCATCCCCAGGCTCGACGGCCCGGTTGACGACCTCGAGACCGGTGACGATGGCGTAGGCGAGCGTGCGGCTGAAGAGACGGTCGATCTCGTAGAGCCGGCACTTGAGCATGGCGACGCCGATGCTGACCGGGAACGCGCAGAAGCCGAGCCGGGTGATCTGCCAGACGACGTTCCGGATCCCACCAGCGCTGCCCGAGAAGAAGGACCGGGTCACGAGGGAGAGTAGGCAGATTGCCGCTCCGGCACCGACCCACTTCTACTGGTGGCGGCGCTCCCTTATCCCGATCAGGACTTATGTGGTGGGCCCGGCAGGGATCGAACCTGCGACCAAGGGATTATAAGCGCCTTCGGAATCGTCCTCGTCCGTCTCGATGCATCCGGCTCCGTCCAGAAAGCAACGCCCTAGCAGTACGTTCGCCTATTGGGAGTGGACCCATCCGGAAGGATCGGGACGCGTCTGGACAGCAAATGTTGGGTGATTGTTGGGTGATTCTGTCAGCCAGTCTGTCTTGATCAACGGCAAACGACCACGCGTTGGCTCGGTTCCCGGAGTCCCGTTTCAGCCCGGCAGCCAAAGATGGCACAGCGGAAGGGCGGCTAGACGATCGCCAAAGGGCAGGACCTTGTTCCCAAGGTAGAGGACGACGCCGGCAACAAAGGGTTGGCCGACCTGGTCCAGACGATCCCGGAGCAGCGCCAGGTGCTTGAAGTCGCCTTGACCGACGTTGCTCGACGCCTTTACCTCCAGTCCGACCACCCGGCTGTCGGGTGCCTCTGCCACCACGTCCACCTCGGGTCCGTCAGGGGAGCGGAAGTGGTACAGCGTGGCTTGAGCAGGTGACAAGAAGGCGAGCTGGCGCACGAGTTCATCGACGACGAAGGTCTCGACCAACGGCCCGAGAGCGGGTGCGTTCGCCAGCGTCAGCGCATCGGGGTCGACTCCGAGCAGGTTGGCGGCAAGCCCGCTGTCGGTGATGTACGTCTTCGAATGTTTCACCACTCTCGCCGTGAGGTTGCGCGACCACGACGGAAGCTGGCGCACAAGGTAGATGTTCTCGAGCAATGGTAGATAGTTCCTCGATAGCGACATCCGGTCGATGCCGGTATCGCTGGCCACGGAGACGAGGTTCATCTCCTGCGAGGTGCGGGCGGCGACAACCTGAAGCAGACGAGGCAGCTCGCCCAGGTGCCTGCCGCGGACGATAAGGGGCACATCACGTTGGAGGATTGTGGTGATATAGGCGTCGAACCACACTGGCCGGGCTGCAGAGGGAAGTTGGTGGACCTCGGGGAAGCCGCCACGGCACGCCCGCTCGAGATACTCGGCGCGCGACGGGTAGGGACCGCGCGCTTGCACGAGCTTGGTCGTCGGATCGAACAGGCGCCTGAGCAACGAGTCCGAGGCGGCCCCGAGCTGATCCGCCTCACCTTGGGTATAGGGCCACAGGTCGATGATGGCTGCCCGCCCTGCCAGCGACTCGGAAAGTCCCACCGTCGTGAGGAAGCGCGAAGACCCCGTAAGCAAGAACTGCCCCGGCGTCCGATCGCCGTCTACGGCAGCCTTGACCGCTCGCACAAGGGGGTCTCCGGCTCGCTGGAACTCGTCGATAAACAACGGACGGGGATAGGCGTCCAAGAAGGCGTGGGGATCGGCCAGACAGGCTTCGTAGAGGCTGCTGTCGTCGAGGGAGACGACTGTGGCGCCGTGCGATCGGGCAAGCTCACCTGCGAGCGTGGTCTTTCCAGCTTGCCGGGGACCGTTCACCACGACGGCTCGGAACGAACGCAGGGCGCTCTCGGCCACCCGGTGTGCGTGACGCGGTCTCGTAGGATACGAGTCGATCATCTGGAGTTAGGATAATACGCATTTGGTGGACAGGGAGTGCGCATTCAGAGTCAGACTCTTGAGCATCTGGAGCCAAGCATGATGGGTGGCCTTCGTCCTCTGTAAATAGTGGAGCTGAAACGAGGGACGGTTCCTGTCCGAGCGCCACCTCGAGGGCCGGAGCGCGCCGGCGAGCTCGTGACGGAACACGGGACCCGCTTCCATTTCGCCCCGATCGATCAGAGTCATCCAGCGTTTCAACGTGTCGACGAAAGCCTGCGTCTCGGATCGTGTCAGGGGCCGGCGTTTGGTTGTGGGCTTGCCACGATCGCATGATGGACCCCACCACAAGGTTGAGCGGGGACACTCGTCGGGATCGCCAATCTGCCCGTCAGTGAGTCTGCTCCAGTTTCAGGGCTACCCGGCACATCGATTCGGCGCGCGCGTCCTTTACCTCAGGCACCCAGCCCCTCTACAGCTCGGAGGCGCGTACACGATCGCGCGGGCGAACATCACAACGACAATCGCTGTCTACATGTCGCTGCGACCTGCTCAACATGACACTCGTGGTGCCGGCCAGCGCGCCACCTGACGGGGACGACCGTGGTGATGGCGATGTTCGCGATGCGTGATCGTCGGGTTGCTTCGGTTCGTCCGGTGCGTCCGCGAGAGGGTTTTCCCGCCGTGGCGCGTGAGCCCATGATGAGTAGGGTGAGGCCGTGCGGACCGGAGTGGCCCCTTGTATAGGGCTGTCCGGTCCATCTGAGCCACTTACGGGACCGGCCGACTTGTGCCCAGCGCTCCACTCGGTTGTGGATAACGGTAGCGGGGTCTTCTGAGTCGGAGCTCGGATCACTCGTCGCGATCAAGCACCTTGCGTACGTTCTCCAGCAGTATCGCCTGGTCAAAAGGCTTCTCCACCAACAGGAACTCTGTTCCGAGAACAGCTTCGGCTTCGAGGACGGGTTGGGCGTGACCGGACATGAAGAGCACTCGGACGCCGGGTCGGAGCTTCCTTACCTCGTTAGCGACGGTCGGTCCCTGCATCGTCGGCATGATCAC
>DAIQQK010000004.1:0-42897 GCA_036786835.1 Acidimicrobiales bacterium
CTGCTGGAACGTGGTCCCGTCGCTTGTCACCCGGTACGTGATCGTGATCGAGTTCCCCGTGACTCCCTGCGACGTGGCACCTCCGTTGTTGCCGGAGAACGCGATGCACGGTGGCGAGTAGGGGTCTCCGGGAACCTGGAGAGACTTGCCGGGGCAAGGGCTCGTCGTCCCGGTGGCCGCGGTGCCGGCGCCGCCTGCGCCGCCTCCGCCGCTCGAGCCGGCGCTGCCCGCACTGGCCGAGCCTGCGGTGCCCGCCGAGCCTGCGGTGCCCCCGGCTCCCGCCGTGGAGCCGGACCGTGAGGCGCTGAGCCCTCCTGAGACCACTTCCTTCTGAGGGGCGATGGAAGGTACGAACACCGCCACGAGCAAGAAGGCCACCAGCAGGCCTGCGAGCGGCCCGTAGCCCCGCAGAAGCCGGCGTTCGGCCGGCGAGCTGGGCAGCCTCAAGCGGTTCGCCCCCCTTGCATGCATCGAGGTCGTGCTCATCGTGGCAGGACCGAGTCCTTCGACTCGCTCGTCATCGGGCTACCTCCTCCGGCGCCAGCCGGCGATATCTGCGGGTGCGTACGAAGTCGGCCGCGCCGACACCGAGCACTACGGCCAGGCCGATCAGGGCGACCGGCACTCCAGCGCCGCTGCTGCACCCGGGGTGACCGAAGGGGCTCGTCGTGACGCACTTCTCCGATGTCGCGAGCGAGCCGAGCGCTTGCTTTGACGGGGTGCCGCCGCCGCCCGAGGTCGCCGGAGTCCCCGGGGTCCCGGGCGTGTAGGAGCCCGGTTCGCCGGGCGTCGTGAAAGCGGGAGTGAGGTCGGTCGCACCGCCCGAGTCACCCAGAAGCCCGATCGAGTTCGCGAAGGGGTTGGCGTACGCGGTCCCGTTGGAGGTAGCGGATGCGCCTCCTAGGTTGAGGTCGAGGTTCCCACCACCCGACAGTGCCCCGAGCAGGATGTCCACCACCGTGAGAGGAATCCCCGTCTTGCAGCTGATGTCCTGTTCGAGGATCGTGTCGATCTCGTTTCGCACGCTCTCCGTCTGACCCAAGAGCGGCCCCACGACCTGCTGGCCCAGAGCCGACTGGTCGATACCCACCGACAGCGGCGTGATGATCTCGGTCCCCTGGCTGTTGGTGGACACAGCGGGGAGGCTGACGTGAAGTCCGGTGCCTTCGAGCGCCGTGTTCACTATCGCGAGAAGCTGGGCAAGCGTGTCGGTCGAGACCGCCGAGGACGGGACGGCCACCCCCGCGACGGTGATCCCGGCGATCGTGAACGAAGCTGACTGCTTTACGACGGTGCCGCCCGGGCCGGTCTCCTGGGTGTCCTCCCAGTGGAGGCCCTTTATGTCCACTGCGCCGTTGGCGAGGTCCAAAGAGGCGATGTCGGCGGTGGCGGTCGCCTGACGGAGCTGGCCGGTTACCTGTTGGGCGTATGCGCTGGACTGCGCTCCCGATATGTCGAAGGCACCCGGGACGTTCAGGTCGGAGAGTTTCGTTACGGCCGTCGCTGCGGGTTGGGTGGTGGCGAGGGCCTGCTCGAGTCCGGCTCCGAGGTCCGGAAGGCTCGATCCCTTTGCGTACTGGTCGTTGAGCGTCTGAGTTGCCTTCTGATTTCCGTTCGTCGACTCGGCGACCGCCGGTTGGGGCAGCTGGCTCGTCGACACCAGAGGCGCGCTCCCGTCGCACTGGATGGTGGTCAATGCGGTGACTATCGGGCCACCGGTGAAGATCTGTGACTCCGCCTGGCCCTCGTTGGCTTGGTAGTCCGCGACCGACGTGGCGAGGGTCAAGGCGTAGTTGAGCCCCGCCGTGCTCGGTGCGATGGCGATCGCCTGGGAAGTCGCGGTCGCTGCACCCGCCACCCATGAAGAGTCGTCCGCGCCCGCGTTCGGGGTTGCGGAGAATACGAATTGCCAGAGGCATGTCCCCCCGACGACGAGCGCGGCCAGCCACGTGCGCCAGAAGCCGCACACCAAGCGCCGGACCCCCCGCAATTCACCCCTGTTGAGGGGCATAGCTCCTCCCCCTGCTACCGAACCCGCCTCTGCTGACTGGAGAGGCCCCCACCTGGTGTCCCCAGCCCCCAATCGGGGGGAACGGCACCTCGGGCCGTTCCTTCCGCTGGGTTTTCTGTTCTGTGGGCGCGATTTGGGCCTCCCCGAAGCCGACGCCTTCGATATCGTGTGCCCATGCTCGATTCGTGGGGCCGCGCCAGAAGGATCGACCTGCTCGGGAGCATTCCGCTCTTCTCGGCGTGCAGCCAGAGAGAGCTGTCACAGGTGGCGGCGCTCACGGTGCCGGCCGAGCTCAAGAAGGGGACGGTTCTCACCCGTCAAGGGGCAGCGGGGGGGCTCGCCTTCGTCATCGCCAAGGGCAGGGCCGAGGTCACTAGGAACGGGAAATCGCTCGCCAAGCTGGGCCCCGGGGACGTCGTGGGCGAGCTGTCGTTGATAGACGGAAAGCCGAGATCGGCCACCGTGACGGCGCTGAGCGACCTCGAGGTCCTGGAGCTAGACGGACGTGACCTGACCAGGCTGATGAAGAAGGTGCCTTCGGTCGTGCGAAAGCTCCTCGAGTCCCTTGCGCAGCGGCTGCGCGACGTGGACGCCCTTCCTACTTCCGCCTGAGTCCTCCGGACGCACCCGCTACGGGCACGCCATCTCGACGCGCTCAGCCGCCGAGGTGCTCCTTCAGAGCCTTGAGCGCACCGTCGTAGGTCTGGTGCATCAGGTCGGTCATCTCGTCCGGCTCCACCTCCACCTCCCAGGTGACGTGGGAGGTGGCCCCCAGATCGGAAACGGTGATGGTGGCGCGATGGTTGCCCACCGGCACCCCGCCCACGATGCCGTACACCAGTGTGCGCGCGTCGGGGTCGCGGCTCTCGAGCCGCTCGGTGATCTTCATTCCGAGCATCTCGAGTATGCGGTCGTCTCCGTCCACCACGCATGACTCCACCCCCGGCATCCACTGCGCGATCGCGCCGAAGTCCCCGGCAGTCGCCCAGACCACCTCCGCCGGCTGGGAGATGTCGATCTCAGCTCGTGCAAAGCCCATTCGCCTAGTTCCTCTCTGCTTCGTGCCGATGCAGCTTGCCACGGCTCGTTGTAGCGTCCGCGCCATGGATAGCACCGATGCCGCACGGCGCAGCGCCGACGCCATAGTCAACCTGCCCGCGGGCTTCATGCTCGACGGGGCCACTTACAAGCGCGGGGGAGAGCTTGGCTTCGACGGGGCAGACTTCTACGTAGCCGGACGTGCTGGTGTGCTTGGTGACACGTGCGGTCGCGTGGTCGCCGCGGCGTTCGTCTTCTTCAACCCGGTCACGATCTGCGAGGCGTGGGAACGTACCGAGAAGGTGATGGGCCGGATGGAGGCGGCAGAGGCGTTCGCTCGATGCGGTGCGGCCTGGGCGCGTGAGCATCTCGCGGACGGACCGGACTACGCACGGCTCGCCGATCTGTGCGGGCGCGTGATCGCATCGTCGTCGCCTGCAGGGGTGCCGCTGTTCGCTGCGTGGTCAGAAGTAACAGAGCCCGAAGGGGACAAGGAGCTTGCGCTTCACAGGCTCAACATCCTTCGAGAGCTTCGTGGCGGGCTTCACGGAGCGTCGGTGATCGCAGCCGGGCTCGACCCTCGAACAGCGGGCATGGTCAGGACGCCCTACATGGCTGCGCTCTTCGGTTGGAGCGAACCCCATCCGGACCCCGAGCCCCACCGCGAGACTTGGGAGCGCGCCGAGGCGGCCACCGATCTCGCGATGGGCAGAGCCCTCAGCGCCCTGGCCGAACAGGAGCGCCACGAGCTAGTCGATCTGGCCGCCGCAGCGAAGAGCGCCGCGAGCTGACCGTTCCAGCCGGGGCGCTTCGGCCGGGCCGCCCCGATGCCGCCCGAAAGCGAGTGCTAGGCCCCCTCGGCCAAGAGCTCGCGCACCTCGTCGAGCGTCGAGCCTTCATGGGGCACTGCGAGCTCAGAAGTCCTTAGGTCGTCTGCGGGTATCAGCGTCCCGGTGTGCCGGACCTGGCCGATGAGGTCTGCCAGGGCCCCGGTGAAAGACGCCTCGTCCGCGTGGTCCATGGCGTCGACCAGCTGTGCATCGAGCTGTTCGATCGCCGGTATGTCGGCCTCCGGTACGTCGTACCGTCCCTCTCCGAGGATCCTGATGATCACGATCCGCCTCCCGGCAGCGTGAATTCCGAGCCGCCACCGTCCGAAGAGGAGCCTTCTGCAGCGGCTCCTCCCGGCTCGTCCTGCGGCTGAGCAGCCGGAACGCCGCCGCCCGCAGGAAGCTCTCCTGATGTCGCGGCTCCGGGTCCCACCTGGGCTTTGAGCGCTGCAAGCTCTGCGTCGACCTGGCTCTGCTGGGACGTCGCGTCAAGCTCCTTCTGGATGTCGTCGCCGGACCCGAGGGCGTCGGGGAGCGCCCCGGTGTCGAGGAGCTCGTCGATGGCACCGGCCCGTGCCTGCATCTGGGCGATCTTGTCCTGGGCGCGGTCGAGGGTCATGCCCGCGTCGGCCATCGACTCGGATATTCCCGAGACCGCCTCGCCGATCCCGGCCTCTGCCTTCGAGGCGGTGTAGCTGGCCTTCAAGGTCTCCTTCTTCGTGCGGAAGGACTCGACCTGCGTCTGAAGGCGTTGGGCGGTTGTCTCGAGTTGCTGCTGCTGGGTCTCGACCTGTTGATGCTGGGTCCCCAGGCCCTGCAACTGCTCGGCGAGGGCCGCGCGCCTCGACAGCGCCTCGCGCGCGAGGTCCTCGTTTCCTTGGGCGAGGGCCTGCTTGGCCTGGTCCTGGAGCTTCTGCGCCTGCGTCTGCAGCTCGGTCGCCTGCAGCTCGAGGCGCTTTCGCGCTGTCGCCACGTCGGCGAGCGCACGCCGGACCTTGGTGAGGTTCTCCATCTGCTGCTCGTACGAGAGGTCGAGCATGTCGGCAGGGTTCTCTGCCTTGTCCAGCGCCTTGTTCGCCTTTGCCTGGACGATCCCCGACAGTCGCTTCATCACGCTCATCGTCGTCGTGCCTTTCTTGAGAGGCCCAAAGAAGAGGCCCGGCGGAAATCACATCACTTCGGAGCCGCTGCGTCGAGGCGGCCCCGACGCCGAGGTCGTGACATGGGGTCTGGACGTGCCGGGGATCGGGACTTACGGCACTACTGCCCGGCTCTCCCAGGTCGCAGGATTTCAAGAGGGGAGGCGCGGTGCACATGACCGCCACGGAGAGTTTCAGCCACACCATGAGCGACGCCGACTCGTTGCTCTGGACGATCAGCCGTGACCCGGTTCTGAGACCGACGATCGTGGTGGTCGCGACCTTGGACCGGGCGCCGGCCTGGGAGCAGGTTCGGGCCCGTTTCGACGAGCTCACCATGCAGTTCCCTCAGCTGCGAGCCCGGGCCGTGCCCCGTCCCTTCGGCTTCTGGAGGCCGCGATGGGTGGCCGACGAGCACTTCGACCTCGACCTGCACCTCAGGCACCAGCGTGCGGTTTCCCCCGCGCGGCTTCGAGGAGTCCTCGACCTCGCCCAAGCGATGGCTTCGAGCGGGTTCGACCCCGATCTCCCTCCATGGGAGGCGGTGGTGGTCGAGGGCCTGACCGAGCGAAAGGCCGCGCTCGTGGTGAAGCTGCACCACGCCCTCGTCGACGGAGTGGGGGGGATTGCGGTGCTGCTCCGTCTGCTCGATTTCGAGCGCCGCCCCGTCGCGCGACCGAGCCCTGCCCCGAACCCCTTCTCCGATGACTGGCACACTTGGAGGGCAAAGAAGCTTCTGTCGGAGAGCCGGCCTCCCAAGCACTTGCGTCTTCGACTCTCGGTCCCGTCCGTCCCGTCGGTCTCGTCGGTCCGCAGCATGGTCACCACCGCCGGTTCGGTCGCCAAGCTGCTGGCGCCCGCTTGGCGCCCGCTCTCGCCCGTAACGACTGGACGAAGCACAGGCCGATGGTTCGACGTCATCGATCTCCCTTCCGGGGCATTGCGAAGCGCCGCGAAGGCGACAGGATCGACGGTGAACGACGTCTTCGTGGCGGGGATCCTCATGGGGCTGCGTCGCTACCATGACCTGCACTCGTCACCTGTCGAGAGCCTTCGGCTGTTGATGCCCGTGAACGTGCGAAAGACGGGGGATGCACTGGCGGGAAACCATTTCGTTCCTGCTCGTTTCGTCCTGCCCCTGCCCGCCGACGCGCGCGAGTGCGTCAGCCGGGTGCACGAGATCGCACGCAGTCAAAAGCACGATCCGGCGCTCGCGTTGAGCGACCTGCTGGCCGCGGGCCTCGACCTCTTGCCCGCACCTGCTGCCACGGCGGTGTGGGGCTCGATGCTCAAGGGCGACGACTTCTGCGCGACCAACGTCCCTGGGCCTCCCGCAGAGACCTACTTGGCGGGAGCGCGGATCGAGGGCATGTACGCCTTCGCTCCCCCTTCGGGCGCGGCCCTGAACGTGTCCCTGCTCACTCCGGCTGACCGCGAATGCGTGGGTGTGAACATCGACGCGGCGGCGGTGTCAGACGGCTCGAAGATGGTCGCCTGCCTCGAGGAAGGGTTCGAGGACGTACTCCGACTGGACGTCGAAGCCCGAGAAGGGGAGTGGTCGTGAACCGGGCCGGCCGAAACCGGCAAGACCGGGGTGAGCCGCTTTCGGCGCTCGATGCCTGCTTTCTCTATCTGGAGTCCTCGCGCACTCCGATGCACAGTGGATCGGTCGCCATCTTCGAGGCGGGGCCGCTGGTAGACCACCACGGCCGCTTCCGGATCGAAGCTGCCCGCCACGAGATCGAGCACCGCCTCGACCTCGTTCCGAAGCTTCGGCGCCGGGTGAAATTCTCGATGCTCGGCCAGGTCGCCCCGGTGTGGGTCGACGACTCCTCGTTCGACGTCTCACGCCACGTGCACCGCATCGCCGTCGCGGCTCCCGGTACCGAGCAGCAGCTGGCGGATCTATGTGCCGACATCATGGCGGTGCCTTTGGAGCGGGGGCACCCCCTGTGGGAGATGTGGTTCGTGGAGGGTCTCGAGAGCAGGCACATCGCAGTGGTGGAGAAAGTCCACCACTCGCTCGCCGACGGTCTGGCCGGAGTCGAGCTGGCGACGGTCTTGCTCGATATGGAGAAGCACCCTCCGGCGCTTCCGGAACCGGCGACGGGCTGGATCCCGAGCCGAGCACCGAGCGAGCTGTCGTTGACGGTGAGCGACCTGGCGCGACGGACCAGAGCCCCTGTGCGCGCACTGAGGGCCGGGCTGGGAGCGGCACGCCATCCTCTTCGCTCTGCGGCCGGCGCCATCCGACTCGTCGACGCGTTCGGCACGGTCGTGACTCCGAGGAGCATCGCACCGCGGTCGCCTCTTAACGCGCCAATCGGGCAGGGGCGGCGCGTGGCGCTGGTGCGCCAGCCCATGGAGGATCTCCGCGTCGTGGAGCGCCGCTTCGGCGTGACCTTGAACGACGTCCTGCTGACGGCGGTGGCCGGCGGAGTCCACCGCCTCTACCAGTCCCGTGGGCTCGAGGACGAAGCGGACTTCTTGCATGTGCTCGTCCCGGTCGGCACGGACCACCAAGGAGATCACGTGCTCGGCAACCGGGTCTCTGCGATGCTCCCGCGCCTGCCGGTCGGCAGAGCGGGGCCCGTCACGAGGCTGCGCGCGGTCTCGCACGAGATGGCGCGCTGCAAACGGCATCGCCAGGCGCTGGTCGGAGACCTGTTGTTGCGAGCGCTCGATCCGATGCCACAGCCCTTTCTCGTGGCAGCAAGCCGGCTCATGAACCGACAGCCGTTCTTCAATATCGTTGTCACGAACGTCCCAGGGCCTCCCTTCCCGCTCTACGCCATGGGGTCGAGGATGCTGGAGGCCTTTCCGCTCGTCCCTCTGGCGGGGAACCTGAGCGTCGGCGTCGCTGCCCTCTCCTACGACCGCGAGCTCACCGTCGGCCTGACAGCGGACCGATACCTGTGCGAGGACCTCGAAGTGCTCGCCAGGGGCATCGAGCGTTCGTTCGCCGAGCTCGTGAGGGCGGCAAGTCGGAGGACGGGGCATGATGGCGCGATGCCGAAGGAAGCAGAGGGGGCTCGGACGGCTGCCGGCGCCTTGCGATGAAGGAGCTCGTGTTTCCCAGGTTCCTGCTCCCGCGCGCCGAGCGCCTCGCCGACAAGGTGGGATTCGTCGACGTCACTCGTGAGGGAGTGAGCTACGAGGGGACCTTCGCCACTCACGTAGACCGGGTCCTGAGACTGACCAAGTCGATGCACAGCGAACTCGGTCTCGAGCGAGGCGATCGCTTCGCCGTGCTGGCCATGAACAGCCACGAGTACCTCGAGCTCTATCACGCAGCTTTCTTCGGTGCAGGGATCATCAACCCTCTCAACATCAGGTTCTCACCGGCCGAGCTGTCCTACGTGCTCGCAGACTCGGGGTCGACAGTGGTCTTCACCGATCCGGTCTTCGCCGGTCTCCTCGAGCGCGCACGCGAGGAGGAGGGGGCGAAGATCTCGAAGGTGGTCGTCATCGGTGGAGAGCGCTCGGAGGAGTCCGGTCTCGGCGGCGACAGCATCACCTACGAGGACCTGATCACCTCGTCTTCGCCGCTCGTCCCCCCGGAGCCCGACGAGTCGGATCCCGTCATCCTGATGTACACGGGAGGGACGACCGGCATGCCGAAGGGTGCCCTCCTCGACCAGCGCGCCGAGGTGCTCAACGTGTACCACATCATGTTCGAGATCGGCCTCAGGGAGGATCGCCGCTTCCTCTTCCAGTCGCCGATGTTCCATGCAGCAGTCGTGGCTGCCGTGGTCGGGATTGCTGCGAGCGGAGCGACCTCCGTCACGATTCCTCTCTTCGACGCGGGTCTCGTCCTCGACGTGGTGGAGGAGCAGCAGATCGACACAACGATGGTCGTGCCCGTGATGCTGCCGATGCTCGAGAAGGAGGAGACCTTCTCGCCTCGGCGCTTCAAGTCGCTTCGACAGCTCGTCTACGGGGCTGCGCCGATCACAGAGACGGTGTTGCAGCGCTGGATGCAGATGCTGCCCCACACCGACTTCTTCCAGGGCTACGGGATGACGGAGGCGGCATCTGCACTCACGTTCCTCGGTCCCGAGTACCACAGGCGGGGTGGAAAGGTGCTCAAGTCCGCAGGAAGGCCTCTCGTCGGCGTGCAGCTCCGCATCACGGACTCCCTCGGCAACGACGTCCCTCTAGGTGAGGCCGGAGAGGTGCGCGCACGCGGAGGCAATCTCATGCGTGAGTACTGGGGCAAGCCCAAGGAGACCGAAGAAGCGTTGGGTGACGGTTGGTATCGTACAGGCGACGTCGGCTTCATAGACAGAGACGGGTTGCTGTACCTGACCGACCGCGTCAACGACATGATCGTGACGGGTGGGGAGAACGTCTATTCGACGGAGGTCGAGAACGCGATCGCCAACCACCCTGCCGTCGCACAGGTGGCTGTGATCGGCATACCGAGCGACGCCTGGGGGGAAGCGGTGCACGCGATCGTCGTGCTCAAGGAGAACGCAAAGGCCACCGGTGAGGAATTGATCAACTTCGCGCGCCAGTTCCTGGCCGGATTCAAGGTTCCGAAGTCGGTCGAGTTCCACGACGGGGAGCTTCCGCTCTCTGGAGCGTACAAGCCCTTGAAGCGTGAGCTTCGCAAGCGCTATTGGGAAGGTAAGGACCGCCACGTCTCCTAGGGCTGCGTTCCGACGAGCGGCTTGGGCGCGGCGGTAGTCAGTTGACGTACGCGTGCAGGACGACGTGCCCTGACGAGTCCTTGATCCACACCGAGTGGATCTGGTTCATGCCCAAGGCGCAGGCGAGATCGACCTGGACCGAGCGTCCCGCCACTGTGCGGTAAGTGCCCGCGGCCCACCAGGTCCCGGACTCGGTCCTCATAGAGACCGTCAGGACCTCGTTTTCCGGCTGCCCCGACTCGTCGATGCGCACCGAGGTTCCCCAGCTCTCCGTGGTCAGCTTGACCGAAGCGTGCACACCTGGCTCGCCGACGAGAGCCAGAGTTCGGGTGGTCCCGGAGCCGTTCGACTGGCCGCCCACGAGGGTGAGAGCCAGGGCCAGCGCGACCGCTGCCGCTGCCGCGCTGCCTCCGATGACATAACGCAGGCGACTCTTGCGCCGGTCCCGTTGCGCCGCGGTGTGAAGCTGCCCGAGCACCGTCGCCGAGAGGTCCGTAGGCATCGGCTCTTCGTCGGGGCGTCCGAGATCGGCGTCGTCGAGCAACGCCGAGAGGCCCTTGAGCTCTCGGTCGTCCTCGCGGCATTCCGCACATCCCTCGAGGTGTGCGCCGAGCCCCAATCGCTCGTTATCGGTGGCCTTGCCGATCGCGTCGAGGGCGATCAAACCACGGAAGTGCTCGCAGTCAGGTGAGCTCATCGCTCCCACCCCAGTTCTTCGAGCACGAGCCGCAGCGAGCGCAAGGCGTAGAACAACCTGCTGCGGACAGTCCCCTCGGGAATGCCGAGCTCAGAGGCGACCTCTCGGCTCGAGCGGCCCTTGTAGTAGGTCTCGAGGAGCACGTGCCTGTGCTCCGCACGCAGCCGGCGCACGGCCTCTTCCACTTGCCACGCGACCATCGCACGCTCCAGGTCGTCTGCGTCGACCGGTACGTCGTGTTCCAGGTGCTCTGTCCTTCGAATCGTCCGGGACCTGGCGTGGTCGATGACGACGTTGCGCTCGATCGCAAAGAGCCAGGTGCGCAGATTCCCGAGACTCGGGTCGAAGCGGTGCCGTGCTCGCCAAGCGCGAACGAAGGTCTCCTGGACGATCTCCTCGGCTGCACCTGTGTCGTCGGTCGCTCGTCTCGCGAACCCGAACATCTCGCCTCCGTGGGCGAGAAACGCGTCGCCAAGACCGGCCTCGTCAGCAACCTCCGCGCTCGGTGAATCTGCGCGCGCCTTGGGCGCGCTCTTCAGCGCCCGGGTGGTGCCATCGCGTCGCGCGGGGTCGTGCAACGAGGATCTCAATACCCGTACCCACCGCCGGCTTTCGTGGTGCTGGTCGTCGTGGAGGCGGACCCACCTGAGCCGGCCGAGCTGGTAGCCGTCGCCTTGGCCACGGAGAAATCGCCGACGCCGTTCCCGGTCACCTCTCCCGAGGCGGTGTCCTGGGCGAAGGTGTAGAGGGGTAAGCCGTTGTAAGTCACTTGATCGGTGCCGTTCGGCTGCGCTACCGCGGCGAGGGTTCCGGTGACGCCCGGACCCGCAGCCGGGGTCGCTCCCGTCGGCACGGTGAGAGGCGGCCACGCCTGCAAGCAGGCGCCGCTGCACTGGCTCACACCGTTGTGCCCGGCGTCAGGACCGTAGGTGTAAAGGGTTTTTCCGGCGCTGTTCACGAGGATGCTCCCGAACGTCGCGTTCGAGGAGGCCTTCACGGTCGCCGTCGATCCCGAAGTCGTCGAGGGAGCCGAGCTTGCCGGCGACTGGCTGGTCGTGGTCGTCGTAGAGCCGTTCGAGGAGCTGCATGCGGCCGCGCCGAGGGCGAGCGCCGCCAGCCCGGCGGAGCCGAAGACAAGGCGGGATCGTTGGAATTTCATGGTGGTCTTTCCTCCTCGGTGTTCAGGATACGTACGGGGGCCTGCCGGTGTTCAGCGGAAGGACCAGCCGGGTGGGCCATTTTGGCTTGTAGCGGGGGCTACTTCGCGAGGCGACGGCGCATCTCGGCGGGGTAGTCGGGGAAGTAGTCGGCGATCTGAGAGAGGCGAAACCGCCGCAGGATGGAGGTCGCCGGCTCTCGCTCGAGGAGGAAGTCGAACGAGCTGCGCACCAGATCGGCTTCCGCGACGTGTTCGCAGCCCATATCGGCGCGCAGCCCGGCCGGGACGCTCACGGTATGGCTGGTCGAGCGCGTCCCTTCACTCACCTCGACGAGGAACGTACCGTCGGGCTGTGGCTCCACCGATACTCGGGCCATGAGATGCCAGGCTACGTGGGACACTTTCGCCTGTGGCGCAGACCGAAAGTGTTCCTCGGGTCTTCCCCAGGACCCTGCCGCGGCCGACGAGGCGCCAACTGATCCGCAGAGGTCGCACCATCGCTCTGGTGGCAGGGCGGCACTTCGGCCGCCAAGCACTGCGACAGCTTCGCCATGCGCGCCGTGGCCCGCTTCCAGCGAGCGAGCTGGCCAGGCCTCTTCGAAGGACCTTCGAGGATCTCGGCGGCACCTACATGAAGTTCGGCCAGCTCGTGGCCTCTGCCCCGGGCGTGTTCGGCAACGAGTTGTCCGACGAGTTCCGGTCGTGCCTCGACACCGGTCCGATCGTCCCGTTCGCCGAGGTGAAGCGAACCATCGAGGTGGACCTCGGGATGCCGATCGCCGACGCATTCGAGGAGATCGAGCCCGAGCCGATCGGCAGGGCGTCGATCGCCGTGGTGCACAGGGCGCGGCTCGCCGACGGCCGCATGGTGGCGGTCAAGGTACTGCGTCCGCAGGTCGACCAGCTCGTAGCGGTCGATCTCGACTTGATCCAGCCGTTGCTCGAGATGGTCGCCCGCCACACCGGCGATCAGACCGCGGGCTCGCTGCTTCAGATGGTCGACGGATTCCGGGAGCAGATCGGAGAGGAGCTCGATCTCCGCAACGAGGCGCGGGCGATGACGCATTTCAAGCGGCTTCTCGCCGAGGTCGAACTGCCCAAGGTCGCGGTTCCCGAAGTGGTAGCCGAGCTCTCAGGACCGAACGTGCTCACGATGGAGCTCTTCGACGGCGTGCCCATAGACAACCTGGCTGCCGCAAGCGAGTACGGAGTCGATCCCGCGCCCCTGCTCGAGCAGGTCGTGCGCGGCTTCATGCTCACGACTGTGCGCTGGGGGGCGTTCCACGGTGACGTGCACGCCGGGAATCTCTTCCTCCTCCGTGACGGCCGGATAGGAGTCCTCGACTGGGGGATCGTGGGGCGTCTCGATCCTGGGACGCACCGCTTCTTCGTCCGGATGCTCGAGGCGGTGCTCGGAGACGAATCGGCTTGGGACGACGTGGCCGCACATCTCGTTCGCACTTACGGATCGCAGATGCGCGACGCGCTCGGCCTCGACGACGCCCAGCTGGCGATCTTCATCCGGGGCATCATCGAGCCGATACTGGTGAGACCGTTCGGAGAGGTCAGCCTCGCCGAGATCATCACCGCTCCCCAGGCACAGCTCGCCAAGGCTCGGGGGATCGAGGCGCACGACTGGTCCGCGCGCACCGTGCTTAAGCGCCTGCGAGCCCAGCGCAAGCTGCGGCGGGCAGCAGAGGCCGGCGGTGGGGTGGCTTCGGGCTTCGACCGTGCCACCTTCCTCTTGGGTAAGCAGCTCATGTACTTCGAGCGCTACGGGAAGCTCTTCCTCGCAGACACCCCGCTGCTCGATCGCGAGTTCTTCGCCACAGTGCTCGCAGGCGCAGGCGCAGAGCACTAGGTGGGCGATGGACACGACGGAGATCAGGCTCGACACGTCGAACCGCGGCGTCGTCGACCTCACCGACGAGGTGGAGGAGTTCTGCTCCGGGCGCGGTGAGGGCCTTTGCTCAGTCTTCGCACCTCATGCGACCGCCGGCTTGGCGCTGATGGAGACCGGCTCCGGGTCAGAAGGTGACCTCCTAGAGGCGATCGAGCGGCTCCTGCCCCGTGACGATCGCTACCGCCATCGTCACGGAGCAAGAGGTCACGGCGCCGATCACCTGCTCCCGGTCCTCGTCTCACCCTCACTCGTGTTGCCCGTGCTCGACGGGCGTGTCGCATTGGGCACCTGGCAGCGAGTGGTTCTCGTCGACGTGAACTCCGACAACCCCCACCGGCGGGTCCGCCTCAGCTTCCTGGCGGGCTGAGCGGGACCGCAACAGCTGACAGGATTGTCCCCATGACGAACAACTCCACTGATTGGCGCTCGCTGTCCGACGCCCTCTCGAGCGCACTTCACCTGGCAACTCCGCCTATCGCGATCTCGTTCGGCGACTCCGCACCGGGAGGGATCGAGGCCTTCGACGAGCCGATGTCGGAGCCGACTCCTGACGGCCGCTCCGGGCGCGTGCCCGCCGGATGCGTCTTCTGGGTCCGAGCCGCCGAGCGCTCGTTCACCACGGCGCCCGAGGACCACGGGAACTGTTCGGTAGGTCGCTACACCCACGGCCTCGCCACGCTGGAGGAGGTCGGCGGCAACGACGACGTCGCCACGCTGGTCGAGTCCGGCTGGGTCGACCCTGCGGCGTTCGGCAGCATCCCGGCGGTGTCGGAGCGCGCTCAGGTCATAACCTACGGTCCTCTAGGCGACGTGCAGAGAGCGCCCGATGTCGTGCTGCTCCGGGTCAACGGCCGGCAGCTCATGGTGCTCTCCGACTCGATACCTGGCCTTCGGATCGAAGGAAAGCCGCAGTGCCACATCGTCGCCCTCGCAAAGGAGCACGGGGAGGCTGCCGCGAGCGTCGGGTGTGCTCTCAGCCGAGCGCGCACCGGAATGAAGCCCGACGAGATGACGTTCGCAGTCCCGGCAGGTCGCCTCGGCGAAGTTGTGGAGGCGGTGAAGCGGACAGCGGCAGTCGACAGCGCGGTCGCAAAGTACGCGGCCGACGACGCGAGGCGCTTCGCTGCGGGCGCTTGAGGTCCCAGGCCGGACAGGTCGCAGCGTCTGCGGTTCGGCGTCCCGGCAGGTCGCCTCGGAGACCGGGCAGAGGCGGTATCAGTAGGACTTCGGCAGCTCGAGGGAGTGCTGAGCGACGAAATTCAGGATCATCTCTCGGCTGATCGGAGCCGTCCTAAGAAGCCTCGCCATTCCCCACATGTCGGCGAGGCCGAACTCCGAGGCCATCCCGTTCCCACCATGTGTCTGGATCGCCTGGTCGAGCGCGGCGATCGCGGACTCGGCGGCGGCGAACTTTGCCATGTTCGCCGCTTCGCCGGCATCGAGGCCTGCGTCGTAGGTCCAAGCGGCCTTCTGGCACATGAGCCGTGCCATCTCGAGGTCGATCTTCGCTTTGGCCAGCGGATGAGCGATCCCCTGATGCCTGCCGATCGGGGTGCCCCAGACCGAGCGATCTCTCGCGTACGCGGCGGCCTTCTCCAGTGCGTAGCGGCCGATCCCACCCGCCATCGCGGCGGACATGATGCGCTCGGGGTTGAGGCCCATGAACACCTGGCGCAGACCCTCGCCTTCGGTCCCTATGAGGTTTTCCGCCGGGACCACGACGTCGTCGAAGAACAAAGTGAACTGCTTCTCGGGGGCGACGATCTCGACGGGGATCAAGGTCTTGGAGAGCCCGGAGGCCCCGAGGTCCACGACGAACAACGAGAGCATTCCGCGGCCGGTGTCCTCGTCGACCCCGGTGCGGGTGACGACGAGCGCGGACTCGCACTCGTCGGCACCGGAGATGTAGTACTTCGTGCCCTGGATCCGGTAGACGTCCCCGTCGCGCGTCGCGAACGTGGAGATGCGATGCGAGTTCGAACCGGCGTCGGGCTCTGTGATCGCGAACGCCATCTTCAGAACGCCCGATGCGAACCTCGGCAGCCAGCGTTGCTTCTGAGCATCGGTCCCGAAACGGGCGATGATGGTGGCGCATATTGCGGGGGACACCACGAGCATCAGCAACGGGCACCCAGCCGCCCCCAGCTCTTCGAGGACGATCGCGAGCTCGCTGATCCCCATGCCGCCGCCGCCGAATTCCGCCGGCACGTTCACGCCCAGGTAGCCGGCGGCCGCGAGCTCGCTCCACAGCTCGTCGGCCTTTCGGCCGCTTCGAGCGCACTCGGTGAAGTAGGAGTGGCCGAACTTGGCGGCGATCGTCCCCACCGCCTCGCGAAGCATGCTCTGCTCCTCGGACTCCCTGAAATCCATCTCGCTCAGCTCCTGTCGGTGTGCAGGCCGGTCTTGCTCGAACCCGTCGGTGCGTCGTCGAGGAGGGCGACGGGAAGGTCCACGACCCTCGATCGCAGGTACTCGCCGAGGCTCTTTGCCTGGGGGTCGGGCCGCGTCGACGACGCAACACCTTCGCCCAGCAAGCCATGGACCACGAAATTGAGCGCTCTCAGGTTAGCGAGCTCGTAGCGATCGATCCGCAGTTCGTCGGCCTCCGGCAGCAGCCTGCGGAACCGACCGACGCTCAGCTCTGCGCACAGCCATCGGTAGCCCTCGTCGCTCCTCGCCCACAGCCCGACGTTCGCGTTGCCGCCCTTGTCCCCCGATCGTGCCCCGATCACGGTCCCGAGCGGCAATGGCCTCGTCGGACCGAGGTCGAGCGGTCCGCTCGAAGGGCCGACGTCGAGCGCCGCGTCGGAGGACATCGAGGCTTCGTCCCGACCCGGAAGTGAAGCGTCACGCGCGTCGGCGCCCGTCGCGACGCGCCCCGATGGGTCGAGAGCGGGGACCACCTCGCGTCGCCCGTCGTTGTGCACCACCACCTCGTCGGTGACTTCGCGTGCAACGAGCGCAGGCCAGAAGACGCCGTAGGCGCTGGCGTCCCCGGGCAACGAGGTCAGGTAGAACCCCGGGTAGTTCGCGAGCGCGAGCTCGATGGCGGCACTCGAGAACGACCGTCCCACCCTCTGGGGATCGGAGTCCTTCACGGTGACGCGTAGCTGGGCGCTCGCCTGCTCGTTCGTGTCTGCATCCGGCCGGTCGGTCCGGACCAGGCGGATGTCGTGGTCCTCGAGGACATCGAATCCCCGGTCGCCGCCCACGGCCCGCTCGAGGGTCCGAACGAGAAGGTCCGCCTTTTCCTCTATATCCAGTCCAGTGAGCACGAACGTCATCGTGTTCCGCCATCCACCGAGCAGGTTCACCGACACCTTCAGCTTCTCCGGCGCAGGGCGACCCCTGGCTCCCGACAGCCGAACACGGTCTGGGCCGGCCTGCTCGAGATGGATGGTCGAGAAGTCGGCGACCACGTCGGGGTTCTCGTAGAGAGGGCCTGCGATCTCGTACAGGAGCTGTGCGGTGACCGTCCCGACCGAGATCGAACCTCCCGTGCCCGGGTGCTTGGTGATCACCGCCGATCCGTCCTCCGAGATCTCGGCGATGGGAAAGCCGGGATGCTCGAGCCCGGGGACCTCACCGAAGAACGAGTAGTTGCCACCTGTGGCCTGAGGCCCGCACTCGATTACGTGTCCTGCGGCGACCGCCCCCGCGAGACGGTCCCAGTCGTGGCGGCTCCAACCGAAGCGCCAAGCGGCGGGTCCGACTACCAGCGACGCGTCGGTCACCCTGCCGGTGACGACGACGTCCGCCCCACCCGCGAGTGCGGTGGCGATGCCGAAGCCGCCGAGGTACGCGTTGGCGCTGACCGGCTCGCTCGGTGCCTCCGACAGAGCGAGGCCCGTGTCGAGGTGCACCAGATCTTCGCCACGCGCTCGCAGCTTGCCGAGATCGTCGAGGAGGTCGTCGCCCTCGACGTGGGCGACCGTAGCCTCGACACCTAGCTTTCCCGCGAGCTCACGCAACTTCTCCGCAAGGCCTGCTGGATTGAGCCCGCCCGCGTTGGACACGATCTTTATCCCGCGCTCGATGCACGTGGCCAAGACCTCTTCCATCTGCTTGTAGAAGGTCATGGCGTAACCGAGCGATGCGTCGCGCTGGCGGGCCTTCCAAAGGATCAACATCGTGAGCTCGGCGAGGTAGTCCCCTGTGAGCACGTCGATGGGGCCACCCTCTACGAGCTCTCGTGCTGCAGAGAATCGGTCGCCGTAGAAGCCGGAGCAATTGGCTATCCGCAGGACGTCGCTCACGGCGCTTTCGCCGTCTCGGGATCGGCCGTCTCGGGATCGGCCGTCTCGGGATCGGCCGTCTCGGGTTCCACGATCACCAGGACCTTGCCCGCCTCCACCTGCTCTCCTGCAGACACCCGCACTTCACTCACCGACCCAGAGACTTGAGCGCGCACCTCGTGCTCCATCTTCATCGCCTCGATCGAGACGAGCGCGTCTCCTGTCTCCACGCGGTCGCCGATCGCCACGTGAACCTTGACCACGGTGCCTGGGAGCGGGGCGACGAGCGACCCGGTCTGCTGCGAAGTGCCCGGAGCTCGGAAGCGCTCTACCTCGCCGAGGGTCGAGGACCCGTCGGGCCCGTCGACGAACGACACGTTGCCGACCCGGTGCACGCGGTAGGGGATCTCGACCTCGCCCGATCTGAGAACGACCTTTTGGGGCGAGCACGAGACCAGCTCGACGCCGGCGATCTCCTCACCCGCCACCGATGCGAACTCGAGCCGGCCGCGCCTGTCGAGCCGGTAGCCGACGTCGTAGGTTCCCGACTTTCCCTCGAACGTGGTGGACTGAGGTGGGCCCGTCACGTTTCGCCAACCCGACGGGATGCCCGCGAGCACGCCCGCTCGGGCTCGACGTGCGGATTGAGCCGCCAGCGCAGCGGCCAACGCGTGAAAGCGCTGCGCGGACTCTGTCGCGAGGGGCGCACCGAGCTCCTTCGGGTCGTGGCGCTCGAGGAAGCCCGTGTCGGCGTCGCCTGCCAGGAACTCGGGATGTTGCAGGACCCGCACCAGCAGGTCGCGGTTCGTTCCCAGGCCGTGTATCTCTGCTCGCTGCAGCGACCCCGCCAGAGCGCGAGCTGCGTCGGCACGCGTCGGAGCGTGCGCTATCAGCTTCGCCAGCAAGGGGTCGTAGTGAGTCGAGACCTCCGAGCCGGCTTCGACACCGCTGTCGAGCCTGAGCGCGACTCCTCCCGGACCGTATCCGGATCCGCCTTGGCCCGTCGAGAGCGAGAACCGGTGCAGACGTCCTGCCGAGGGCCTCCAATCGTCGGTCGGGTCCTCTGCGTAAAGGCGGACCTCGATGGCGTGTCCGTGGATCTGGGCCTCGAGCACCTCGGGCGGAAGCCGCAGCCCGTCGGCCACGAGCAGCTGGAGGCGCACCAGGTCCAGGCCGGTCACCAACTCCGTGACGGTGTGCTCGACCTGCAGCCTCGTGTTCACCTCCAAGAACGCGAAGCTCCGGTCCTCGAGCAAGAGGAACTCGACCGTGCCGGCGTTCACGTAACCGATCGTCCGCGCGGCGCGAAGAGCGGCCTGCCCGAGATCGGAACGAAGGCGAGCGTCGATGGAGGGAGAAGGGGACTCCTCGACGATCTTTTGGTGGCGGCGCTGAATCGAGCACTCTCTCTCGAAGAGATGCACGACCGTTCCGTAGGCGTCGCCGAGGATCTGAACCTCGACGTGTCGCGGGCGGGCGACGTAAGGCTCCAGGAAGACGGTCGGGTCGCCGAAAGCAGCGCGCGCCTCGCGCGCGGCCGAGCCGAGCGCCGCTGCGAGGGCATCCGGACCCTCGACGACTCGCATGCCCCGGCCCCCACCCCCGGCAGACGCCTTGACGAGGACCGGCCACCCGAGCCCCTCGGCCGCTTCTACGAGCCCGTCTAGCGCTGCTCCTTCCTCGGTTGCCTTGGCCGGAACCTCGACCGTCGGAAGAACCGGTACTCCGGCTTCTGCCATAGCCTGCTTCGCCGCGAGCTTCGAGCCCATCGCCTCGATCACCTCCGAGGGAGGTCCGACGAAGTTGAGGCCCGCCTCCTCGCAAGCTTTGGCAAAAGCCGCGTCCTCGGAGAGAAAGCCGTAGCCGGGGTGAACCGCGTGTGCCCCGGTCGCGAGCGCCGCTTCGACGATGGCGTCGCGCCGCAGGTATGTGTCGGAGGCGCGCTCACCGGGAAGCCTCACTGCCTCGTCGGCTTCTGCGACATGAGGGGAGCCCGCGTCCGGATCGGAGTGAACGGCGACGCACGCGATCCCGAGCGAATGAGCAGTCCGCATGATCCGCCGGGCGATCTCACCTCGGTTCGCGACGAGAAGCTTCTCCATTATCGGTTCGGTGTCGGCCACGGGTCGCTACATCCTGAACACGCCGTAGCCGCGAGTCCCGCGGATCGGCTGGTTGTCGATCACCGAGAGGCACATGCCGAGAACCGTGCGCGTGTCGCGGGGGTCGATGATGCCGTCGTCGTAGACCCGGGCGGTGAGGTACAGGGGTTCCGATTCGGACGCGATCTGCGATTCGACCGCAGCGCGCATCTGCGCGTCGGCCTCCTCGTCGAAGGTCTGGCCTCTGGCCTCCGCGGACTGCCTCGCAACGATGGACAGCACGCCTGCGAGCTGAGCCGGTCCCATCACGGCACTTCGCGCGTTGGGCCACGAGAAGAGGAACCGGGGGTTGTACGCGCGGCCGCACATGCCGTAGTTGCCGGCACCGTACGACGCTCCGATGTTGATCGTGATGTGCGGCACGGACGAGTTGGATACGGCGTTGATCATCTTGGCGCCGTCCTTGATGATCCCGCGTTGCTCGTAGAGCTTTCCGACCATGTACCCGGTCGTGTTCTGAAGGAACAGCAACGGCACGTCGATCTGGTTGGCGAGCTGGATGAATTGGGTCGCCTTGTTCGACTCCTCGCTGAAGAGAACTCCCTGGTGGTTGGCGAGGATCCCGATCGGATACCCGTGGACGTGCGCCCATCCCGTCACGAGGCTCGGGCCGTAGAGGGGCTTGAACTCGTCGAAGCGGCTGCCGTCGACGACCCGGGCGAGGACCTCTCGCGGGTCGAACGGGACTCGCAGGTCGGCGGACGCAATGCCGAGCAGCTCGTCTGGGTCGCAGAGCGGGTCGTCTGCGGGCGCCGAAGGACCCGGACCGAGCTTTCGCCAGTTCAGCCTGGAGACGATCTCGCGGCCGATCCGCAGCGCATCGAGCTCGTCCACGGCCAGGTAGTCCGCCAACCCGCTCGTGCGCGCGTGCATGGACGCGCCGCCCAGCTCCTCGTCCTCGGACTCCTCACCCGTGGCCATCTTCACGAGCGGGGGGCCGCCGAGGAACACCTTGGACCGACCTTCGATCATCACTACGTAGTCGCTCATCCCCGGGATGTACGCACCACCCGCGGTCGAGTTCCCGAACACGAGCGAGATCGTGGGGATCGCCGCCGCCGAACGTTGCGTCAAGTCTCGGAAGCCTCGCCCTCCCGGGATGAAGATCTCGGCCTGGGTGGGCAGGTCCGCACCGCCCGATTCGACGAGGCTGACCGACGGCATCCGGTTCTCCATCGCGATGTCCGCCAGACGATTTCCCTTGCGCATGGTGTAAGGGTTCGTCGCTCCACCGCGCACCGTCGGGTCGTTGGCGGAGACCACGCATTCGACGCCGCTCACGACGCCGATTCCGGCGACGAGGCTCGCGCCGACCTGGTACTCGGTTCCCCAGGCGGCCAGAGGCGCGATCTCGAGGAACGGCGAGTCCGGGTCCAACAACAGCTCGATCCGCTCGCGCGCCAGGAGCTTCCCGCGGCTGCGGTGTCTCTCCACGTAGCGCTCGCCGCCCCCGGCCCTTGCCACCTCCAATTGGGCGTCGACCAGCGCCAGCGCTTCCTCCATCGCCCCGCGGTTACGGCGGTGCTCGTCAGAGGCGAGGTCTTCGACCGTGGTCAGGACGCCCATCGCGACCTGCTCACGCGACGTCCGCGTCCTGCTCGATCCATGAGTGGAAGACTACGGCCTGTGACGTCTCTGACGGCGAAAGCCGCCAGCTTCTTTTCAGACCGCGGCAGCGACCTGACGGGCCAGTCCAGCCCGGAGGATGTTGCAAGCGGCATTAACGTCGGCGTGAGCTTCGTACCCGCACGCCAGACATCGGAACACCGCCTGGGAGACGCGGTTCGAGGGGTTGATGTGTCCGCAGGAGGAACACGTCGTGCTCGTGTGCCGGGGGTCCACCTCGATCACATGCCGTCCAGCTTCTTCCGCTTTGGCGGTGAGGATCGAGCGGAACTGTGCCCAGCCCGCGTCGGATATAGATCTGTCGAGGCCCGATTTTGCGGCAGCCCCGTTCGGCAGGAAGTGCCCCGGAACTTCGGGGTTTGCCTTCGCCTTGGGTCTACGCACCATGTTGGAGACTCTCAGGTCCTCGAGGCACATCACGTCGAACGTGGTGACGAGCGCCCGGGCGGTTTTGTGGTGGAAGTCCCGCCGTGCATTGGCAACCTTGCGGTGGCGGGCGGCGACGGTCTCCCGGGCAGCCCTGCGGTTGGCCGATCTGGGTTTCTTGGTTTGAAGGGCCCGTTGGGCGCGAACGAGGCGATCGGCTGCATTTCTCGCCCACCGGGGGTTGTCGACTTGTTGGCCGTTCGAGGTTGTGAGGAAGCTCGCGATCCCGACGTCGATCCCGACATCCTCGCCGGTTGGCTCCAGGGGCTTGGTCGGGATGTCGTCACAGGAGAGCACCAGATACCACCTGTGGCCTTCACGCTTGACGCTGATCGTCTTGAGGGATCCCTCGGCGGGCCGGTGAACGCTCACCTTCACCTCACCGATCCCCTGGAGATAGACCCGGGAGGCTTCGGGCTTCCACCGACAGCCGTCGCCGTCTTTGGGCCAGCAGACGGAGTCGAATCTGTGGGCAGCCTTGAAGCGGGGATAGCCGGGGGTGTCGCCGGCCTTCACTCTTCGGAAGAACGCGGCGAAGGCTCTGTCGAGTCGACGCAAAGTGGCCTGTTCGGAAGAGAAGGACCAGAGGCCGATATCGGGGCGCAGAGCCCGTATCTCGCTCAACTGGGCAGACTGGGCGTTGTAGGAGATGCCGGCCTTAGCGAAGCTCCACGCGTACCGGCGTTCCTCGAGGGCTGCGTTGTACAGCTCCCGGTGGGCGTCGAGGCACCGACCGAGGGCCACGTGCTGCCTGGTCGTGGGACGGAGCCTGAATTTGTAGGAGCGCCTCACCAATCTGGACGGTACCCAGGGGGTGTAATGCCCACGAGGGAGGCTGTGCCCCGAGCCCTGATTCCCCTGACGGTTAATGCCGCGAGTCCCCTCGGGGAATTTTGATGGACCAGCGTCCGCTCTCTGCTGTAGTGCTCGCAGCCGGCGAGGGGACGAGGATGCGATCAGAGCGCCCGAAGCCACTACACCGGTTGTGCGGGCGCCCGATGATCCTTCACGTCCTCGACGCGCTCGCCGAGCTTCCCGTCGAGAAGGTTGTAGTGGTGGTGGGTCACCACGGCGACTGGGTTGCCAAGACCCTCGTCGATCACGCCCCGCACTCCCTCTCCATCGAGTTCGTCGAACAACCCGAGCAGGTCGGGACGGCCGACGCGTTGGCAGTCGGTCTCACCGCGTTGCCGGAGACCCTGGCCGACGAGGACGGTGACGTCGTCGTGCTGCCGGGTCACACACCGCTCGTGCGCCCGCCGACGCTTGCGGCTCTCGTCCGGCACCACCGCGCATCCGATGCCGCGGCGACGTTGCTGACGGCCCTTCTTTCCGATCCAGAGGGATACGACCGGGTCGTGCGCGGGAAGGACGAGGCGGTCGTCAAGGTCGTGGAGAGCGCCGAGGTCACCGAGGATGAGAGCGACGTCGACGAGGTCGCCACCACGATCCACTGCTTCAGGCACTCGATGCTGGCTCCTGCCCTCAGGCGGTTGCCTCCCACGGGCCCGACGGGCGAACACTCTCTGACGGGTGTCTACGAGGTCTTCCACGATGCCGGCTACGCGGTGGAGTCGCTGGTTCTCGGAGATCCGATGGAGGCGGCGGGCGTCAACGACCGCGCCCAGCTCGCCATCGCGGAGGCAGAGCTTCGTGACCGCATCAACGAGCGTTGGATGCGCCGCGGTGTGACGATGTGGGACCCGGAGCGGACGTACGTCGACTCCTCGGTGCAGCTCGCAGCTGACGTCGTGCTGCTCCCCGGGGTGGTGCTCCAGGGACACTGCACGATCGGTTCGGGGGCAGAGATCGGTCCGGAGACCAGGCTCGTCGACACCGAAGTCGGAGAGGGCGCGGTCGTGACGATGTCGAGCGCAGACCACGCTTCGGTCGGCGCGCACGCACGCGTTGGGCCATTCGCGTCCTTGGGCCCGGGGAGCGAGGTGCTCGGCGCTGCAGTGGTGGAACCGTTCACCCGTCTGGGCGATCGGTCCGGTGAAGCGGCAGCAGATCCGGGCGACGCTCCGGAACCCCTCAGCTAGCGTCTCGGACATGGAGCTCGTACCGCACCGTCGCCTCGAGCTCGTCTCGGGGCGCTCACATCCCGATCTGGCGCACGAGATCGCTGCACACCTCGGCGTGGAGCTCGGCGAGGCGAACCTGCGCGAATTCGCAAACGGCGAGATCCACTGTCGTTACGAGATGTCACTTCGTGGAGCGGACGTGTTCATCGTCCAGACGCACTGCGCTCCGGTGAACGACACCCTCATGGAGCAGCTGATCATGATCGACGCTGCGAAGCGGGCGTCGGCCAAGCGCATCACGGCGGTGTGTCCGTACTACGGGTACTCACGCCAGGACCGCAAGGCGACCGGGCGCGAGCCGATCACGGCGAAGCTCGTGGCCGACGTCCTGAGCGTCGCCGGCGCGGACCGCGTGGTGAGCGTCGACCTTCACTCAGGCCAGGTGCAGGGCTTCTTCGACGTTCCCTTCGACCACCTGATCGCGATGCCTGTCCTCGTGGAGGAGGTCAGGCGCCACGGAACCAAGGACCTCGTAGTGGTGTCCCCGGACGCCGGGCGAGTAAGGGTCGCCGAGCGCTTCAGCCAGAACCTAGGGGCGGACCTCGCCTTCGTCCACAAGCGGCGGCCTCGTGACTCGGTCAATCTCGTTGAGGCCCTAGAGGTCGTGGGCGAAGTGCGCGGACGGTGTTGCGTGCTGGTGGACGACATGATCGACACGGCCGGGACGATCTGTGCGGCGGCCGAGTTGCTCGTCGAGCGCGGGGCGTCCGAGGTGTGGGCCATGGCCACGCACGGCGTGTTGTCCGACCCTGCGCTCGAAAGGCTCGAAAAGTCGCAGCTGTCGCGTGTGGTGGTCACGAACACCCTTCCGGTTCCCGAGGAACGGCGGATAGATAAGCTCACCGTTCTTTCGGTCGCCAAGCTGATCGCCGACGCGATCGATGCGGTGTTCGAGGACACGTCGGTCTCCGAGATCTTTGGTGGTCACAACCTCGCCTGAGGCCAGGGCGTCGACAACGTCGCCTGAGGCGAGAGAGTCGACTTAGAGGTGATCGTCAGGGAACGGTGATTCCGATCCCCGTTGTGGACGTGGTCGACGACGCCGTCCCTGAGGTCGATCCCGGAACAGTCGTCGAGGTGGTGCTCGACGAAGTCGTGCTCGACGAGGTCGTGGTGCTCGGCGACGAGGTAGTGGTCGTCGTCGAAGTCGAGGTCGACGTGCTGGTGGTCGGCGCCACACCGTTTATGACCCCGCCCACCGTGCTCCCGGCTTTGGGGCCGCCGAAGATCGAAGACAGTGAGCGGCCGGTCGCAACCTCGATGAGGGTCACCGCGCCCAGAGCGAGCACGAAGATCCCGAGGGCCGTAGCCATCGCCACGATCGAAAAGCGCCACCGCCTGGCCGTGGCCGCCACGCCCGTCCTTCGCTCGGGTTCCGCAGCGACAGGTCCCGAGGTGACGTCGGGCATCTCTGTGGCGTCAACGTCGCCGACCGCGCTCGTCGCTCCCGCCCGACGGGTGAGCCCGGTGATGCCGGTGATGCCGGTGATGCTCGACCGCTTCATCGCCTCCTGGGCACGGGCGGCGGACTGGGATATCAGGGTCGCGACCGTCGTGGCGACGCCGCTCCCGATTGCGGCACCGACCAGGGTCCCTTTGACCCCGAAGACCGAGGCCACGACGGCGGCTGCGACGGCCGCGGCGGCCGAAGCCGCGATCTCGAGGGGCTTGATCCGCACACGGAAGAGTATGCTTGTAGGCCGCGCCGAGCCCGTCCGGCCGGCGTGATCCCGATTCGACATTCCCTGCGAGGAGCACGTTCGTGGCCGAAGTAGTCCTCAATGCCGAGCCCGGTAGGCCGGTCGGCACTCGACCCGCCAAGAGGCTGCGGGCCGACGGAGCCGTTCCCGCCGTCGTATACGGACAGGGCGTGGAGGCATTCCCCGTCTCGGTGAAGGCTCGGGACCTGCGGGCAGCGCTCAGCACCGAAGCCGGGCTGAACGCCGTGCTTTCGCTGCGGGTGGACGGCCAGCGCTTCCTGACGATGGCGCGGGAGCTTCAGCGCCATCCCGTGCGCGGCACGGTCGTTCACGTCGACTTCCAGGTAGTCGACCCGAACCGTGAGATCTCGGCCGATGTCCCCATCTCCCTCGTGGGGGAGGCGGTCGAGCTGCACCGAGCGGACGGCGTGCTCGACCAGCAGCTCTTCTCCTTGCCGGTGCGTGCTCGTCCGGCCGACATCCCCAACAACCTCGAGGTCGACATCTCCGAGATCGTCATCGGGTCGGCCGTGCGCGTCTCGGAGATAGCGCTTCCACCCGGGGTCTCGACCGACCTCGACCCCGAGTCGGTGGTGGCAGCCGGTCAAGCTCCGAGGGTCGTGGTGGAAGAGGTGCCGGAAGGCGAGGTCGCCGAAGGCGAGGCCGCCGAAGGCGTGGCCGCGGCCGGTGCCGAGGCTGCAGAAGGTGGAGGCGGCGAAGCCGCATCCGCTGGAGCCGGAGGCTCCGGCAGCTCCGACGAGGGCTAGGCCCTGCGCCGCATCTTCGGCGCGCCCCGGACCGGGGCCCGCGCCGACATGCTCGTCGTCGGCTTGGGCAATCCAGGGACCGAGTTCGAGCGCTCACGGCACAACCTCGGAGCCGAAGTCGCGGTCTTGCTCGCCAAGCGGCGAGGCACAAGCCTTCGATCCGAGAAAGGGACCCACTCCCATTTGTGCCGCGTGGAGCTCGGCGAGAAGACGGTGGTCGTCGGCGTGCCGCAGACCTACATGAACGAATCGGGGCTGGCGGTTCGGGCGCTCGCTCGTAGGTTCGGCATCGATGAAATGAAAGACGTCGTCGTCGTCCACGACGAGCTGGATCTTCCGACGGGCCGGGTGAAGATAAAGGCAGGTGGTGGCACGGCCGGCCACAACGGACTCGAGTCGCTTCACGCCCACCTGCACGACGACTCCTACCTGCGGGTTCGCATCGGGATCGGAAAACCTCCGGGCCGCCAGGCCGGAGCGGACTACGTGCTTCGCCGTCCCGGGCGCACGGAGCGCGAGGAGCTCGACGTCGCAGAGGAAGTGGCGGCGGATGCCGTCGAGGCCATTGTGCAAGAGGGAGTCGAAGTGGCAATGCAGCGTTACAACACGGAGCCCGTAGCCTGAAACGGTGAGCCTGCGGTCACTTCCCTCACTCCTGCGAGACGAGCCGTCGATGCTCGACGCGCTCGGCCCGGGAACGACCAGCCTCGCCGTGCCCGAGGCGGCCTCCGCATTCGTGCTCGCGGGTGTCTGCGCGCTGTCCGAACGCCGCCCGGTGCTGGTCGTGACGCCGACCCTTTCCGACGCGGATCGGCTCTCGCACGACCTCAAGGCCTTTCTCGGCGACGAGGAGGTGGAGCTGTTTCCCCCGTGGGACACCCTGCCCTTCGAACGCGTCAGCCCCGAAATCGCGACCATGGGCCAGAGACTTCGCCTCTTGTGGCGCCTCGGATTGATTCCCTCGAAAGAGACGACCGGAAAGCCCGATCCGCCCACGGTCGTGATCGCGCCGGTGCGCGCGCTGCTTCAACGTCTCGGGCCGCTGGGAGACGCAGCCGCACCGGTGACGATCTCGGCGCACGATCGTGTCGATCAGGCCGAGCTCGTGTCGAGGCTCGTCGCCCTCGGGTATCGGCGTGAGTACCAGGTGGAGCACCGCGGGGAGGTCGCCGTTCGCGGCGGCATCGTCGACGTCTTCGGGTCGACCTCCGACATGCCCGTGCGCATCGACCTCTTCGGCGACGAAGTGGACAGGCTCACCGTCTTCGATCCCGGCGATCAGCGATCCGTGTCGGAGCTCGAATCGGCGGAGCTCCACGGTTGTCGCGAGCTGCTTCCGACCGACCCGGTCCGCGAGCGCGCACGAGCGCTCGTGTCGCGAGAGCCCTGGGGACGCTCTCAGTGGGAGCGGCTCGGCGAGGGACAGCTCTTCGACGGGATGGAGTCCTGGACGGCGTGGCTGGTCGACAGCGAGGACGTGCTGCCCGACCGGATCGAGCCGACGGGCCGGGTGGTCCTGGTCGATCCCCGGCGAATGCGCGACCGCGCGCACGAGCTGAACGAAGAGGAGGCGGCACTCGCAGATGCCCTGGCCGTCACGTGGGGTTTGTCGGAGCCCGGTGGAGACGAGGGTAAGGAAAAGAACAGCTTCCCGAGGTTGCACGTCGGGTACGAGAGGCTGCTCGAAAGATGCCCGGCCCCGGTGCTTCACATGCTTCCTGCAGCGGAAGGCCCCGGGACGCCGGCCGTGGACGCCCGGGGATGGGAGCCGCTGCTCGGCGATCGTGCCGCATGGGCTCGCCGGCTCGGGGAGCTTTCCTCCGGCGGTTGGTCGGTGACGGTTTGCGCCGAGAGCGCAGGATCGGCGTCCCGGCTCACCTCGGTGCTCGCCGAGGAGGGACTGTCGGTCACGTTGCTGGACGAGGGTGGTACCTCAGGCCCGGCTCAGGATCTCGCCGCTCGCGGGATACGCGTCGTCGTGACGCCGCTCGAGCGCGGCTTCCTCCTCAATTCCGCGAAGGTGGCCGTCCTCGCCGAGAGCGACCTCACGGGGCGAAGACTCGCGCACCGGGCGGTTCGGGCCCGGGCGCGTCCGACGGAAGGGTTCTTCGACGACCTGGCTCCAGGCGACTATGTGGTCCACCGCCAGCACGGGGTCGCCCGTTATACCGGGATGGTCACCCGGACCGTCAACGGGGCGTCGCGCGACTACCTGCTGCTCGAGTACCGAGGCGACGACCGGCTGTATCTGCCGTCCGACCAGATCGAAGCGCTCACGCCCTACAGCGGGGGTGAGGCGCCCTCATTGAACCGGCTGGGTGGTTCGGAGTGGCAGCGAACACGCGCCAAGGCCCGAGCGGCCGTGAACGAGATCGCGGTCGAGCTGGTCGAGCTGTATCGCAGACGGCTTCAGGTGCGCGGGCACACCTTCGCAGCCGACACCCCCTGGCAGCGCGAGATGGAGGACTCGTTCGGCTTCGTCGAGACCACCGACCAGCTACGCGCGGTCGAGGAGGTGAAGACGGACATGGAGTCGCCGACACCGATGGACCGTCTCGTTTGCGGCGACGTCGGGTTCGGCAAGACCGAGGTGGCTGTTCGCGCCGCGTTCAAGGCGGTCCAGGACGGCAAGCAGGCTGCGATCCTGGTGCCGACGACGCTGCTCGCTCAGCAGCACGCGCAGACCTTCGCCGAGCGCTATTCGGGCTTCCCCGTGAGAGTCGAGATGCTTTCGCGCTTCCTGAGCCCGTCGCAGGCTCGCGAGGTCGTGGCAGGTCTGGCAGCCGGTTCGGTCGACGTCGTCGTAGGAACTCACCGGCTGCTCGGAGGCGACGTGCGGTTCAAGAACCTCGGTCTGCTCGTCGTGGACGAGGAGCAGCGCTTCGGCGTCTCTCACAAGGAGGCGATAAAGGCCATCTCCGACGGCGTCGACGTTCTGACTCTCACCGCGAACCCGATCCCACGCACTCTCGAGATGGCCCTCACCGGGATCCGCGATCTCTCGCTGATCAACACGCCTCCGGCGGCGCGCCAGCCGATCCTCACGTACGTGGGGGAATTCGAAGAGCAGGCAGTCGTCGAGGCGATCAGGCGCGAGTTGCTTCGCGAGGGACAGGTCTTCTTCGTCCACAACTGGATCCAGAACATCGAGGCCGTCGCCGCGCGCCTTCGCGTTCTCGTCCCCGAGGCGAGAGTCGCGGTAGCGCACGGTCAGATGGACGAGGGATCCCTGGAGCAAGTCGTGCTCGATTTCTGGGACAAGCGCCACGACGTGCTCGTCTGCACGACGATCATCGAGTCGGGGATCGACATGCCGACCGTGAACACGCTCGTCGTCGACCGAGCCGATCGACTGGGGCTCGGGCAGCTGCACCAGCTGCGTGGTCGTGTGGGACGAGCAGGACAGCGCGCTTACGCGTACCTGCTGCACCCTCGCGACCGCGTGCTGAGTGAAGCTGCATACGAGCGGTTGCGCACGATCGGGGAGCAGACCGAGCTCGGTAGCGGATTCAAGATCGCAATGCGGGACCTCGAGATAAGAGGTGCCGGGAACCTGCTCGGACGCGACCAATCCGGGCACATCGCAGCGGTCGGATACGACCTCTACGTCCAGATGGTCGCCGAGGCCGTGGCGCAGATGAAAGGTGAGCCGGTCCGCCGCCAGGTGGAGGTGACGATCGACGTGCCGTCCGACGCCCACCTTCCCTCCGACTACGTGGCACGGGAGGACCTCAGGCTCGAGGCCTACCGCCGGCTCGCTTCGGTCTCCGAGGAATCGGAGGTGGAGGACGTCCGTTCGGAGTGGATGGACCGCTTCGGTCCTCTGCCGGCTCCAGCGGAGGGCCTGTTGTCCGTTGGCACCTTACGGGTCGAGTGCCTCCGCACCGGGGTGCGCGAGGTGTCCGCCTTACCGGCGCGCGCGGGACAGGCTCCATCCCGGGGCGGACGGCCAGGAGCCGGTGGACGTGCGTTGATCGCCCGACTCTCACCGCTCGTGCTGCCCGCGAGCGCCAAGGTGCGGCTTCGCCGGTTGTGGCCCGAGGCCGTGCTCAAAGAGGACGCGCGCCAGCTCGTGGTGCCGCTGGCGGCCGGCGAGGACCCCGTCGAGGCCCTTACCGAGCTGCTGCGCGAGCTAGTGCCGCCGATCCCCTCAGGCGAGAAGGCCAAGCCCCGCGAATCGTCCCCAACGAAGAGCGCCGATAGCATGCCGGTTCCGTGAAAATCCTTCTCGGCATAGCCGCGCTCCTCGCGGTCGGCGCGGCGTGCACTGGTTGCGACATCTCGCCTCCCGCGGCGACGGTCGACGGGATCACGATCACCCAGAGCCAGGTCGAGGCACAGCTCTCGCAGATCGCGCAGAACCAGTACGCACTGTGCGCCGTCGAGCTGCAAGGCGCCAACCTGACCTCGGTGACCGGTGCAGGCGACTCGACGGTCAGCTCCGACTTCGCTGCGTACGAACTCTCCACGATGGTTCTCAACGCCCTCATCGGCAAGGACCTCGACCAGCTCCATCGCCCGGTCACCCAGTCCGAGCTCGTCTCGGCGACCACCGACCTCGAAGTGCAGTTCGATTCCGCGAGCTCTTCGGGAACATCACCCTGCGCACAGCAACTCACCGGCGCACAGCTCCTGCAGCATCTGCCCACGAGCTTCTCCGCGCAGGAGGTCCGCTACCTCGCGGACGAAGAGCAGCTGGCAGTGGCGGTGGCTCACGTCGACCTGTCGAACGCCGCACTGGAGAGCTACTACTCCGCGCACCTTTCGGACTTCGCCCAGACATGCATCAGCGACATCGAGGTGACCGCTCAGGATCAGGCCCAGTTGATCCTCGCTGCGATCTCTGCCGGCACCTCAACTTTCAGCGACGAAGCCAGGCAGAGCTCGATCGACACCCAGACGGCTCCCAACGGTGGCGCGGTGACCCCCTGTTTCACGAGTGCACAGATACAGAGCTCGTCGATCCTGTCCCAGATCTCGTCGCTCACCGCAGGACAGGTGAGCCAGCCGATCCAGACCACCACCTCGTCGGGAACGACCGTCTGGCTCCTGCTGCAGGTGACCAGCAATCCCGAAACACCCTTCTCGCAGGTGGTGCCCCAGATACGTCTCGCCCTACTGGCAGCTCAGGACACGAAGCTCTCCTCGGAGTTCAACCGGATCGTGTCCCGGGCCCGCGTCACGGTGGACCCTCGCTACGGAACGTGGAGCCATCTCCAGGGGGTGAAGCCGCCCGTTCCGCCCCCCGCCAAGTTCGTCCTTTCGCCATCGGCCGACCAGGCGGCGGGCTCCTCGTCGGCGCTCGGTGGCTGACGGTCCGAGGCTCGGCGTTTCGGCCGGCGGTCCGGACGCTCCGCTGGCTCCCGACCCTCGAGCCGCTGCAGAGCTCGCCAGGCTCGACGAGCTGGTCAGGATCCTGAGGGCTCGTTGCCCGTGGGACCGCGAGCAGACGCACCTCTCGCTGGCGCCGTATCTGCTCGAAGAGGCCTACGAAACGGTCGACGCGATCGAGAACCTTGCTTCTTCGGGTTCCTCTGCCCCCGCAGAGCTCGTCGACCATCTGCGCGAGGAGCTAGGTGACGTCCTGATCCAGGTGTTCCTCCACTCCGTCCTGGCAGAGGAGGAGGGGAGGTTCACGCTGGCCGAGGTGACCCGCAACATCCACGACAAGCTCGTCAGGCGCCACCCTCACGTATTCGGTGACGCAGTGGCAGAGACACCCGGCGACGTAGCTGAACGCTGGGAGGTCCTGAAGAAGGCCGAGAAGCCCGAACGCAGCGTGACCGGCGGCATCCCGGAAGCAGTCCCGGCCCTCACCTTGGTCTCCAAGCTCCTGAGAAAGGCGGAGTCGGTCGGGATGTCCGTCCCCTCGGTCGAGGAGCGCCTTACCGCCGGCCGAGAGAGCCTCACTCGTCTCGCGTCAGCCGACTCCCCGGACGAGCCCGCACCTCCCGGCGACGCCGCGGCGGCAGATCAGCAGGCCGAAGCCGTAGGGGAGCTGTTGCTTGCCGCGGCGGATCTCGCCCGGCGGGTCGGCGTGGACCCCGAGATGGCGCTCAGGTCGCAGGCCCGCCGCCTGCGCCAGTCCCTGGAGGCTGCCGGCGCGGACGCGGAGGACGTTTCCGCGGGAACGTAGCTCCTGCCCATGGCAGGTCTCGATCCGTTACAGAGAGTAACTTTGACAACATCAACCACAGGGGTATCACACGATGGGCGAGATCGAACAGGTACACGGGCGCGAGGTCCTCGACTCACGTGGGAACCCCACGGTGGAAGTCGAGGTGGCGCTCTCGTCGGGCGCCGTCGGGCAAGCGATCGTCCCATCCGGGGCCTCGACCGGGACCCATGAGGCGACCGAGTGGCGTGACGGCGGAGAGCGCTACGGCGGGAAGGGCGTCCTCGGCGCCGTGGAGCACGTCAACGGGGAGATCGCCGAGATCCTGGTCGGCTTCGATCCCTACGACCAGCGGGGAGTCGACATGGCCCTCGCCGATGCGGACGGCACCCCGACGAAGGGCAGGCTGGGAGCGAACGCGGTCCTCGGGGTCTCGCTTGCGGTGGCACGCGCCGCAGCCGACGACGCGGGCCTACCGCTCTACAGGTACGTCGGAGGCGCCAACGCCCACGTCCTGCCTGTCCCGATGCTGAACGTCCTGAACGGGGGAGTCCATGCGTCGAACAACGTGGACCTCCAGGAGTTCATGGCCATGCCGGTCGGGGCCGTGTCCTTCTCCGAGGCGCTTCGATGGGCGGCCGAGACGTACCACGCGCTCGCACGGGTGCTCAAGGCGAAGGGACTGTCCACGGCGGTGGGCGACGAGGGCGGTTTCGCCCCCGACCTCGCATCGAACGAGGCCGCCGTCGCTCTTCTCGTCGAGGCGATCGAGGCTGCCGGGCGCGTGCCGGGAGAAGAGGTCGCGATCGCCCTCGACCCGGCGTCGAGCGAGTTCTACGAAGACGGCACCTACAACCTCGCCAGCGAGAAGCGGAAGCTGTCCTCGGCCGAGATGGTCGACTACTGGGTGGACCTCTGCTCGCGTTATCCGATCGTCTCGCTGGAGGACGGGATGGAGGAGGACGACTGGGACGGCTGGGTGGTAATGACCGAGGCGTTGAGCGACAAAGTCCAGATAGTCGGTGACGACAACTTCGTCACCAATCCAGCACGGCTCGAACACGGGATCGAGATCGGTGCAGCAAATGCGATCCTGATCAAGCTCAACCAGATCGGCACGCTGACCGAGACCCTCGACACGATGAACATCGCCAGCCGAGCCGCCTACGGGTGCGTCGTATCCCACCGCTCGGGTGAGACCGAGGACACCTTCATCGCGGATCTTACGGTCGCGACGAACTGCGCGCAGATCAAGACGGGGGCGCCGGCGCGCTCAGACCGTGTGAGCAAGTACAACCAGCTCCTGCGCATAGAGGAGGAGCTCGGTGAGTCTGCAGCCTTTCTCGGTCGCGATGCCTTGACCGTGACGCGACGCGCGGGAAGCGGGTCTGGGTGACCTCGCACGTACAGCGGCGATCGCCTCGGGGGAAGGCGAAGAAGCCCTCGCCCGCCCGCTCGCGCCGTTCGCGCACTTCGACCACCGAGAGCTCGCGAAAGCGGTCCCGCAAGCGGACTTCGGTTCAAAAGCGCAGGGCGCGCGCACTACTTGTCGCCGCCGGGATCTTCGCAGCGATCGTGCTGGCGACGTCGTTGCCGGTGTCGGGTCTTTTGTCCCAGCACAAGGAACTCTCGTCGACGGCGCGACAAGTCTCCACGCTCGAGCAACAGAACAAGGCATTGAACGCGGAGGCTCAGCAGCTCTCGGATCCGTCGACCGTGGCCGGCATCGCCAGGCGTGACTACGGGCTCGTTGCGCCCGGGAGCCAGGCCTACGAGATCCTCCCGGCCGCAGGGTCGTCGACTGGATCTGGGGAGAGCACGGGCCACGTCCCGCTCGAAGGACCACCGGTCACACCGGGTTCCGCCCAGTCCCAGGAGATCCTCGCTGCCGGGACTACAGGTGGCAGCGGCATTGCATCCACGCAGGGAGCTTCGCCGACGGGATCGAGCGGTTCCCAGCTCTCCGCATCGTCGAGAACCTCGTCCCCGTCGACCAACCCAGGAGCGTCGAGCGATTCGGGCGGCGGCTTCTGGACCCGCGTGCTGCACACGCTCGAGTTCTGGCGTTGAGCTTCCGCCTCTGGAGGTCCGGCCGGGTGATTCGGCGCGTGGCCCGAGAAGCGGTAGAACGGTCCGACGTCCTACAAATCTCCAGACCCTGAACCTCAAGGTGACGTTGACGATGTCGAGCGGCTGCTCGGCCGCAAGGCGTTGGGCCGCTTCTCGGTCGTCGTTCGGCGGCCCGACGGGGCGCCTGCTGTCATCAGGAACGCCCCGCTCCTCGACGACGGCACCCCCATGCCGACTCGCTACTGGCTCGTGGACCCAGAGGCGCGCGTCGCCGTGAGTCGGCTCGAGGCATCAGGAGGGGTGCGGGAGGCAGAGATCGCGACCGATCGGATCGCCGTCGAGGAAGCGCACGCGCGCTATGAGACCGAGCGGGACGCAGCGTTGCCTGTGAGATACGAAGGTCCTCGGCCCACCGGCGGGGTCGGCGGGACCCGTAGAGGCGTCAAGTGCCTCCATGCGCACGTCGCATGGTTCCTGGCAGGCGGGGAAGATCCCGTCGGCAGGTGGACAGCACGGCGGCTCGGCATCGGTCGCGAGGACTTCGTGCAGGAACATCCAGAAACAGAAGAGCGTGACGCAGCAGAAGCAGCAGAAGCAGAAGAAGCAGGAGGCGCACGAGGAGGTGCGACACCGTGAGCCCTGTGTCGCCCGGTCCGGTCGCGGCGATCGACTGCGGCACCAACTCCACGAGGTTGCTGATCAGCGCTGCTGACGGCACGGTGCTCGAGAGGCTCATGCGCATCACCCGCCTGGGCGAGGGAGTCGATGCCACAGGCAAGCTCGCACCCGAGGCGATCGCTCGCACAGTGGGCGTCCTCGAGGAGTACGCACGTCTGATGAAGGCCCGAGGAGTCCGACGAGTTCGGCTGGTGGCGACCTCGGCGACCCGGGACGCCGCCAATCCGGAGGAATTCTTCTCGGCCGCTGAAGCCGCCACGGGGCTTCGCCCCGAGCGCCTGAGTGGCGACGAGGAAGGCAGGCTTGCGTTCGCCGGCGCCACATCGGCCCTCCCTGAACGATGGCGCGAACACGGACCACTGCTGGTGGTGGATATCGGCGGCGGGTCCACCGAGCTCGTCGTCGGACCAGGTGCCGCGGAGGCCGATCTGAGCGAGGGCGTCTCGGCGGTGTCGCTCGACATCGGTTGCGTTCGTGTGAGCGAGCGCTTCTTGTGTCACGACCCCCCGTCAGATGCAGAGATCGCAGATGCACGTACATTCGTCCGTACAGCTCTGACCGGGGCTCGAAGGGAGCTGCCGCCACTCTCACCGGGAGGGCCCGTGATCGGGCTCGCCGGCACGGTCTCGACCCTGGCGTCCCTCGAGGCACGGTTGCCTGTCTACGACCGCGCGGCCCTTCATCACTCAACTCTCGATCGCGAGAAGGTAGTGGCATGGTTCGGTCGCCTCGCCACGGAGAGTCACAAGGCGCGTCTCGAGCGGCCGGGGATGGTTGCGGGACGCGAGGACGTGATCGCCGGAGGTGCGCTGATACTCGTGGAGGTCATGGATGTGTTCGACCGTGAGGTGTGTCTCGTATCCGAGGACGACATCCTCGACGGTTTGGCGGCTGGCCTGCGCTGACGCGTTAGGTCTTCTGTCCCGACGTTCGGGTTGAGATTCGATTTGGGACGGGCATGTGTCACGGGAGGCCTTTTTCCACAGTTGACCCCTTAGAGAGATGCCTGGCGTCTGGGGGTCCAGCGGAATAAGGTCTCGCGGGTTGCCCAAGACCCTGGCCACCATGGTGGACAGCGGGAATTTGGCGGAGCGTCGGGCGGCGGCATCAGCAAGGAGCTAGGAGGAAGAGTGCGCGATCAAAGCAAAGCAAAGCGGTCCGGTGGTGGCCGTCGGCTCTCGGCAGGTGTTGCCGTCTCGTTCACGGCCCTCCTGACCGCGGGGGTGGTCGGCACCGGTTTCGTCGCGTCGGCGGCATCGGCCGCGACGCCGCAGGCCGCTCCCCGGGCTAGCTCGGGAGGTCTCGCCTACACGACGCTTTCGAATCCCCAGCGGATCGCCGACACTCGGTGTGGCGCGTCCCCACAGCCGTCCTTCTGTGCATCCGAAAGCCTCCCCAGCGCGAATGCCTCGCTTGCGACCGTCTCTCCCGGCGGAACCATCAACGTCGCGATGCCCTCGAGCGTCCCCGCCGCGGCTTCAGCCGCCGTCTTCAACGTGACGGCCGTCGACCAGACGGGAGCGGGCTTCCTTACCGTCTACGGCACGGGCGGATCTCTGCCGGTCGTCTCCAACCTCAACTTCAACGGGGCCCAGGCCGCCTTCGGGACGAGCAACCTGGTCACGGTTCCGCTCGGGACCTCGTCTATCTCCGTCTTCGACGGCCCCACCACCGGTGGCTCGCCGGTCGACGTCGTCGTCGACCTGGAGGGCTACTACGCGCCTCCCGCCGGGAGCAGCCTCGCGGGTGAGTACTTCCCGCTCACGCCGGCCCGCATCCTCGACACGCGCGGCTCGGGTGGCACACCCCTCGGGCCCAACTCGGTCGGGAACCTCACGGTCGCGGGAGCAGGAGGCGTGCCGTCGACCGGCGTCTCCGCTGTCCTCCTGAACGTTACCGTCACCGACACCACCGGCTCGAGCTTCCTCACGGCCTGGCCTGCCGGCGCGACGCAGCCCGTGGTGTCCAACCTGAACTGGACCACTGGTGAGACCCTCGCCAACAAGGTCCTCATCCCGCTCGGCAGTGGCGGCTCCAACGCCGGTGCCATCAGCCTCTACAACCTCGCGGGCAACACCGATGTCGTCGTCGACGTGATGGGCTACTTCACCGACGCGACTGCCACCACCGCTGGCGCAGTCTTCACGCCCGTCACCCCGGCTCGCATGGCCGACACGCGCTGCGGCGCCAGTCCTGCCCCGAGTTTCTGTGCCTCGGAGAGCCTCCCTTCGGGCAACTCCGCACTTACCTCTCCTAGCGGCGGCCAGTCGGTCAACGTCGCGATCACCGGCAACGACGGGGTTCCCTCGAACGCGACTGCAGCAGCCGTCGATGTCATCGACGTCTCGCCTGCGGGTAGTACGTCGAACCCTCCCACCGGAGGCAACTTCCTCACCGTGTTCGCGGCCGGATCGACTCTCCCAGGAACGTCGGACGTCAACTGGGTTCCCGGTGACGTCTACAACGTCGTGGCGAACGGTGCCTACGGCGGCATCGGCACCGGGGGAGCCACGTCGGTCTATCAAGGCCCGACCACCGCAGGTGCGACCGACGTCGTGGTCGACGTCTTCGGGTTCTTCGCGGCCCCGAGCGGCGTCACCATCACCGCCAGCCCCTCGACCCTTCAGGCAGACGGGGTTTCGACCTCCACGATCACGGTCAACGTGACGAAGGGCGGCACCGCGGTCAACGCCGACCCAGTCCTGCTCGTCCTTTCGGCCAACCCCACAGGCTCCTGCGGGACGATCACGACGCCCAACCCCGCCAACACGGCCGCTTCGGGAACGGTCACGTTCACCTACAAGTCGAGCACAACGGCGGGCATCTGCACGATCACGGCCACAGAGGCCGACTCCGGCAACACTGGCACCACGACGATCACTCAGACCTCCAACAACAAGGTGGTCGTGGCGGCTGCTCCCGCGAGCGTTCCGGCGGACGGCCACTCGACCTCCACCCTTACGGTCACGGTGACCGGTCCCACCGGCACTCCCGTCTCGGGTGACACGGTGAGCTTCACCGTCGCCGGCTTCCCGTCCAGCGTCTGCTCGACAGCACCTGCGAACGGCACCACCAACGCCTCCGGGGTGGTCACGGCCACGTACGTGGCGGGGAGCGTCGTCGGGTTCTGCACCATCACGGCGACCGAATCGGCCAAGAGCGCCACCGGAACGGCCACGGTCGACCAGACCACCACCCCCGCGCCGGCCAACTCGCCCTACGTCGTCACCGTTGTCGCGAGTCCGGCGACCATTCAGGCAAACGGCTCGGCGACTTCCACCATCACCGTCACCGTGAAGGACACGACGGCGGCGGCCGTCGCAGGTGACCCCGTGAACTTGACCACAGCGGCGGCGCCGACAGGTTCGTGCGGGACACTCAGCTCGACGACGGGCACCACTAGCGCGGGCGGGACGGTCACGGAGACCTATACCGCGAGCAAGGTGGGTGGTGTCTGCACGATCACGGCTCAAGAGGCCTCCACGGCACAGAGCGCGCCCGGCACGGTCACACAGACTGGGAACAACACGGTGACGGTCGCGGCAAGCCCGACCGACGTCCCCGCTAACGGTGCGGCCACATCCACCGTGACGGTGACGGTGCTCGGGCCCACGAGCGCCCCGGTCGCGGGAGACACCATCGTCTTCACGAACACCCCCACGCCTGCCGGGGCCTGCGGCACGACCAGCCCAGCGGGTCCGTACACCACGAACGCTTCGGGGCAGGTGGTGATCACCTACACGGCGAGCACGACCTCGGGCTTCTGCAACATCTCAGCCGCCGAGTCGGGCACGGGTCAGACCGGCGCGACGAGCATCGACCAGATGAGCCTCGTCACTCCGACGTCGATAACGGTGTCGGCAAGCCCGTCCTCGGTTCCCGCTGCCGGGGCCTCGGCCGCCTCCACGATCACTGTGACCGTGTCGAGGACCGGTACGGCCGTGTCCGGTGACACTGTGAACTTCACCGTCTCGGGGTCGCCGGCGGCCGTGTGCACGAGCGCGCAACTCAGCGCCACGAGCGGGACGACCAACGCGTCCGGCCAGGTAGTGATTACGTACAACTCGAGCACGACGGGCGGCACCTGCACCGTTACGGCCAAGGAGTCCGACGCAGCTCTGAGCGGCAACACGACGATCACCCAGACCAACAACAACACGGTCACCGTCGTGCCAAGCCCGACTTCCATCGTGGCGAACGGGGTGTCGACTTCCGCCGTCACGGTGACCGTGCTCAACCCTGCTTCGGTCGCCGTATCGGGTGACTCCGTCACTCTCACGACAGCGGCGACCCCCTCGGGTGCCTGTGGCACCCTGGGTGCCACGAGCGGTACGACCAATGGCTCGGGCCAACTGGTGGAGACCTACATCTCCTCGACGACGGTCAGCTTCTGCACCATCGCGGCGACCGAGGCCAACACGAGTCAGATGGGTACGGGCATGGTCACTCAGACGATGGCCGCTCCCGCCAACGCACCCTTCACGGTGACCGTGGCGGCTAGCCCGACCACCCTCCAGGCGAACGGCACCTCGACGTCGACGGTCACCGCCACGGTGATGAACACCGTCCCTGCGGCGGTGTCAGGTGACCCGGTGATGTTCACCCTGACGCCGAGCGTGGCAGGTGCCTGCGGGACGCTGAGCGCAACTAGCGGGACCACGAACGGCGCTGGGCAGGTGGTGGTGACCTACACCTCGAACTCGGGTGTCAAGGGAACCTGCACCGTCACCGCCAACGAAGCGCAGGACGGCAAGAACGGCACGGCGGTGATCACGGAGACCACCAACAACACGGTGGCAGTAGTCGCCAGTCCGTCCACGATCGTGCTGTCGGGCATTCTCATGTCCACATCGGCGTTGACGGTGACGGTGACGAGCGTTACAGGAGCGGTTGTTCCCGGTGACATGATCACCTTCACCCTGTCCGGGGCCAACTGTGGGACGGTCGGCTCGGTCAGCAACGGGGGCGTGACGAACTCGAGCGGGGTGGTGACGGCTACCTACACGTCGACACTCGCCCTCATATCGGGCTTCTGCACGGTCACCGCCACAGAGCAGGCGACTGCTCCGGGTAACAGCCAGGCCGGAATGGCGACCATCACCCAGATTCTCTGATGCTGTCTGGGCGCCCGGCCATACGGCCGGGCGCCACGGCAGCCGTCAGCCGGCGCTCCGCCTGATCCAGAGCGCGCCACCGGGGTTCTCGAGCATCGCGGGTAGCTCGCGCTCGATCACGTCGCGGTGGCGCTCGGCGAGCCAATGGTTGAAGAGCTCGATCTCGAACGCGTCGTTGAAGAGCAGGAACGCGTGGACGAGGTATGCCTCGTTCCAGGCCCTCCCCTCGAACACCCAGTGCCGCAGGTACTCGAAGGGCCAGAAGATGTCGTGGATGTGGACGTGCACACCAGGAGATAGCTGCGGCAGAAGCTTCGTCACGATGTAGTGGGCGTCGCTTCCGACCTTCACCACGTGTGAGCAGTCGACGAAGAGCACGTCGTTCTCGTCCAGCTCGCTGAACACTTCGAGCGCGACTTCTTGGACAGGCCGTTCCACGATGTCCAAGCTCGCCGGCGGCACAAGGGTGCTGCGGAGAACCTCCGAGCTCGGGTCGATCGCAGTGATCTTCATGGCGCCGTCGAGAAAAGCCTCGTTGGTGTCGACCGCAAGAGCCGTGGTCCAGCCGCTTCCCACCTCGACGTAGCGCTTCGGACGCAGCAACCGCAGCATCGACTGGAGCATTAGGGCATCCCCGACTCCGTAATTCGTGTTCTCCTTGAAGTAGCCGCCCGCCTCCTGGGGGAGTGGAACGTCGCGCGCGATTTCGCAAAGCCGGCCGAACAGCGCGAGCTGGTCCGCTTCGCGGAGCGAAACTCCCGGCAGATGGTCAGCTGCCGCAAAGATCAGGTCCGCCTGTCCTTGGACCTCCGACATGTCGGGCACGGGGGAGTAGAAGTGTCCGGGTGGGTAGAAGCTGAGAAACGGAACCGAGCCAGGTGTGGTGCCCGGCGGCAGGCCATCGCTCCCCCTGGGCTCTTCCAGCTCGTTCCTGAGGGTCTCGACTTCAGTCCGCAGTCGGGCGATCTCCTCGTCCCGCCTGCGTGGTCTCCTCGGCATCGCCTCCTCAGCCCGCCTCTCCGGCGGCAATGCACTCGTCGGGCCTCGGGTTACCTGGCAGGCCAGCTCCGCTCAGGCGCTGAATCAGGAAGAGCTCGTCGATGTCGCGCCAGCGGTGGAGAGCGCCGGGGTCCCACAAGAACTCCGACCCGTCGGTGAAGTGGTCGTAGTGCACATGCCACCCCTTCGCGCGTTCCTCGGGGTCCCAACGGGACTTGCGTTCCCTCAGGATCTTGCGCTCGCCGTGCTCCTGGGACCGGATCGGGTAGTGGCGGATGACGAACTTGTACGGGAAAACCCGTCGTCCGGGGAAGACGACGTCGTGGCCTCCGTTGCTCGCTAGATCCACCAGTTGCGGCTGGGGCTTCCAGGCTTTCACGAGCGTGTAGTAGGAGGCGAAGGGCGGGAACTCGAACCATTCGAAGCTCGTGGCCAGATCGTCTCCCGGCTTCCAACGGTTGTCGATCGGGCGAAAGTCCAGTCCCGTGTGGTCCACCGCGTTGAATCCCCAGCGATCGAGGGCCCAAAGCCCATCACGCAGCGAGGTGTCCTTCCAGGCGGACTCGTGGATCTCGTCTGTGTCGTGGTGGATGACCCAATCGGCGCCACAGGTGTGCGCGACCTGCTCGACCTTTCCCAGGAGCCCCTGCAGATCGAAGTACTTCGACGGGCCGTCCTCGGGCCAGCGTTCGACGGTGACGGGGCCTTCGTCGGCTTTGGCCTTCACACGCGCCAGTGTGTCGTCGGTCGACCAGTTGTCGATGAGATGGACTTGCAGCCCGTCCCGAAGCAACCTCTCGATCTGCTGCTCGATGATGTCTTCTTCGTTGTAGGTCGTGACGATCGCCGTCACGTTGAAGGACGGGGGTGGTGATCCGACCTCGCTCCGATCCCAACGGTCCCAGATCGCCACGGGAAGCCCTTCGCCGCTCGACTCTCCGGCTCGGGCCCGGCCCCCGTACTGGAGGTGGAGCCCCCCTCGGCGGCGAAGTCCTGACCTGCGCCAGGCGCCTATCTCTCCTTCTGCCACGACGATCTCTGCCTTGGTTGGCAGCATCGACCAGTCGCGTGGTGCCGAACGGGATCTCGACAGCAGGACCACGTCCTCGTCCTTCGAGTCGGTCTGCCGTCGCAGATACTCGACGAACGCCTCGAGCAAGGTGTGATCGAGGACGGGCTCGCTGGACATCCGCATGAGTGTAGAGGCAGTGGACATGTCCCAAGCGGGTGCGTCCGTGCGCTTCCACCTGGGTGTTTGTCCCTCTCTGGTAGGTTGAGCCCGTGCTGGGCATGGGCACGACGGGTCCGATCTCCCGGCGATGAGCGGACTTGGCGAGGATTTCGAGGAGGTCCTCGATCGGGTCTGGGTCCACCGGCTTGCTCGCCTCGAGGTGGAGCGATTCGACGCCGGCCCGGGGACGATCATCAACGCACACGCCCGCGTGTTCGGTATCGAGGTCAACGGCGAGGCACGGGCCTATCCGAAGCGGAT
>DAIQQK010000004.1:42907-73942 GCA_036786835.1 Acidimicrobiales bacterium
CGGTATCGAGGTCCGACTCGGCCGGGAAGCCTGGATCGACGAGCACGCGACCATCGGAGGGGGAAGCGCCCACGACCCGGGAGCTCAGCTGGTGGCGGGGCACTGGCTCCACATGGGCAACTACAGCCAAGTGAACATCGCAAGGGGAGTCAGCCTCGGTGACGAGGTCGGGATCGGGATCGGCACGCGCATATTCACCCACGGTGCCTACCTGTCGGAGTGGGAGGGTTTTCCCGTCTCGTTCGCGAGCGTCTCGGTCGGATCAAGGGTGTGGATGCCCAACGCTCAGGTGAACCCGGGAGTCCGAATCGGCGACGACGTCGTGGTCGCGGCAGGATCGGTGGTGAACAGCGACATACCTTCGTGCTCGTTCGCGGCCGGCGTCCCTGCGAAGGTCCGGACCCCGGCCAAATGGCCGGCACGCCTCACACCCGAGAGGCGGGGAGAGGTTCTGTCGATCTTGAGCAAGGAGATCGCCAACATCGTGGGTAGAGCACCCGAAGTCGACGGTGAAGTGGGCACACTCGTCATGGACGAAACCGTGTTCGACCTCGACCGGCGCACTGTGTGCGGACCCGTCACCGAATCCACTGAGATCGCCCGCAACCAGCTGCGTCGGCGCGGGATCCGGTTCAGGTTCGAACCCTCGGACGGTCTCTACCGACAATGGCCTGGAGAGAGCGATGAGTGACTTCGGAAAGGGCCGGCGCGCGATGGCGATCGGGGCCCATCCCGACGACGTCGAATGGGGCTGCTTCGGTACGTTGCAGCGCTTCGCCGAGCGCAGCCTCGTTGTGCTCACGGGCGGCGAGGCCGGTGGCCCTGCAGACCAGCGAAGACGGGAAGCAGAAGAAGCGTCCGCCGTCATCGAGGCCAAGCTCGAGATGCACGATCTCTCCGACACCCAGCTCGAGCTTCGCCAGGCGATAGAGGTCATCACCGAAGCTGTCGAACGGGTGCGTCCGCACGTCGTCTTCACCATGTCCGACCTCGACGTCCACCAGGACCACGCCACAGTCGGCAGAGCTTCGATGATCGCCCTCCGTCAGTTCGAGGGACCGGTATTGGCATATCCGACCCCTTCTCTGCCTCCTGGAAGCTTTTCCCCGCAGGTGTTCATGGCAGTTGACGACGAGCACTTCGCCACGAAGATGGCCGCCTTGTCCTGTCATCGAACTCAGGCGCATCGCTTCTACTTGAGCCCCGAGCACGTCGAGACCACGGCCCGGTACTGGGCCCTCACGGCTGGAGTCGGTGCGCGCTGGTGCGAGGCGTACGAGTTGCGCCGGTGGACCGAGCCGGCTTACGGCAAGTAGCCGCGGCCCCGGATCGTCGGGGAACTTCAGGCCGGGTAGCGACCCTCGACGACTCGGCTGAGCTCAACGTTCCACGACAGAGCGGACGACCCGATCTTGCGCACGATCGCCGACGAGCCGAGGAAGGCCGGCTGAGCGTCCAGGCCGGCGGTCGGAGGGTGCAGGATCTCCGCGACCACCGACGCGCGTTCGCCCATTGCAGCCTCGACGACCTCGAAGCCGGTTGCCTCGTTGAAGATCGTCGGCCAGGTGTGCGACGAGAAGCGCCAGTAGTCCCACGGCTCCTCGTGCAGCGGCCATGTCTGGTGACTGCCCAGATACGCCAACGCACCCGGCCTCATGACTTTGTTCATCTCCAGGCAAACCTTCCACGGCATAGCGAGATGCTCGAACGTGGATATCGAGAAGATGAAGTCGATGCTCTCCGCAGCGAAGAACGAGCCGAGCTCGTGGGCATCGCCGACGACGTCGACGTTCGGCCCTTCGGCAAAGTCGAATCCCGAGTAACGAGCACCTTCGGGGATCCATCCGGTGTTCACGTTTCCCGAGCGGGCGCGAGAGCCGACCTCCAAGATCGTGGGGGAGTCGAACGCTCTAACGGACTCGACGAACTTTCCGAACAGCCTGTGGAACGGATCGATTGCCAGTTTCCCGGTGAGGTTCTCGACGATCACCGTGTGCCTCTTCGCGAGACCGAAGACCAGGGCGGCGTCTCGGGCTACGTTCGGGTCTTCTACCGGGACTTCGAGCGAGAACCGACATGACGTCGCCGGCTCGCCGTGTATCGATTCGACGTCTGGGCTTGCGAGTCCGTATCCGATGGTTCCGACGAGCTGTCCGTCCGGCAGTCTCACCTGCACCTTTACGACGCGACGTTCGCGATGAAATGCCCAGCCCTCTATGAGCAGGCGACCACGGAAGTGGGAGAAACGTTCGATCTCGAATGCGAACCCATCGTCCATAGCCTCAGCGAGAGCGTCGCAAGAAGCGGGGCCGGAGACGTTGTAACAGCCTGCGGGTCTTCCCGGTGGCCCGGCGCGCGACCTCGGTCATCCGCCAACTCGTCGACTCGCGCACGTCGATCAGTTCGCGTCGAGTGCCCTCCAACGCCTCTCGCAGCGAGGCGTTCTCCGACCGGGCCGTCTCCTCTCCCCGCATCAAGCCGACGAGCCGGGTCATGGAGCCCCTATGCAACAACAGCGGCATCGCGTCTACCTTCGCCCTGACGGCGGCCCGGGCCTCCTCCCACTCTTGCTCGTCGTGCAGGGTCGTCGAGCGTTCGCCTCCCTGCCAGATGCGCACGAGCGACCCGATGGTGTGCGAGCCCTCCACGCCGCACAGGGATGAGGCACGCAGGAGGAACTCCCAGTCCTCGAGCACGCTGAGGCTCTCGTCCCACCCGTGTCCGAGGTCGGACACGAGTGAACGGGGCACGGCGTATCCGCAGCTGGGGGTGCGGTTGTCGGCCAAGTGGTCGACGAAGTCGAAGTCGAGCGGGTACTCACGAGCCGGTTTGGACAGCACGTCGTAGCCGTCGGATCCAGCCCACGCGCCGGTCCGCTCCACGATGACCTGTTGCACCGCACCGGTTCTCAGGACTCTGCCTGGGGCTCGCGTCGCGAGCGTCTTGAAGGTTTCCACCCAGTGGCCCAACGCCAGGTCGTCGTCGTCGAGCACAGTGAGGTAGCGACCACGAGCCATTCGCGCCCCTTCGTTCAGGGGCCGGGACCTACTGCCCCCTCTCACGACGACCACGCGTACCCGTCGCGCGAATTCCGGGTGGAACTCGGTGACCGCGTTCTCCACTTGTTCGACCGCACCAGGCGCGGGATCGTGCACGATTAGCACGACTTCGAAGTCGTCGCAGGACTGCGCAGCCAGCGACAGAAGAGCCTCGCCCAAAGTCGAAGGTCGCGTGCCGCGAGTGCGCACGAGGACCGAGAGAAACGGTGCCTGGACCTCAGCGGGTGCTTCCGCCGATTGCAACGAGTCGGCGGCAGAGGGAGTCAACGCAGGAAGGTATGCACGCACGAATTGGTTGACGAGTGCAGAGGGAGTCCCTGTCCGCACTCCGGTGAGGAAGGCTCCTAGTGGAGTGTTGCGCTCCAGCGTCACGGCGTCGGTCGGAAAGTGCTGATCCGAGAATTGCAACTCGAAATCCGCGGAGCCGATTTCGGTCCAACCCGCACGCTTCATGGTCTCGGTGAGCAGGGCGGCGGAGAAGAACCTCAGGTGAGTTGCATCGAGCAGGCCCGTGGGCGTGACGTCCCATCTGCCCATGAGCAGCTTGACCCCGAGATCGACGTGGGTGACGTTGGGAATGCTCACGACGAGTGGAGGCCCTCCGACGCTCAAGGCGAACTGGCGCACGCTGTCGAGGACGGGTCCGGGGTTGGCAAGGTGCTCGACGACGTCGAGCATGCAGATTGCTGCGACCGGGCGACCCGCCAGCTGCTGGTCCAGTTCGGAAAGGAGTACCTCGGGTGCGGTGAGGTCCCCGACCATCACCTCCATGCCCCTCTCCTCCAGCGCTTTTACGCCTGAGGTCTCGACGTCTATACCCAGGTACGTGAATCCCAGAGACGTAACGGGTTCGGCTATGGCTCCGAATCCGCAGCCGAGATCGATGACCACCTGACCCAAGTGGTGGCAGTGGTGCTGGACCAGCGACACTGCTCTCGCGTAGGGGGTGTCGTCTCCGTATGCGAAGTCGTAGGTCATCGTGCCGCGTAGGAGAAGCGGTGAGGGGCGTAATCCGCGTCGACGAACATCGCGACGCCGTGCTCGGGATCGAGAGGCTCCGGTATGTTCCCTGCCTTCAGTCGTGCTCGAAGGCCTGCCGCCACGTCGCGGTGTCGGGCGTCGGACGAGCTCTCGAGGGACTGAAGAGTTTCCATTGCGAGATCCGGCCGGCTGTAGCGCCAAGCGAGCAGTACTGCTGCTTCTGCGGAGTAGCGCACCTCGGATTCTCCGGGCTCGACCACCCCTTCGACGGTGAGTCGCTTGTCGTGGAAGACCCTCGCGGAAGGCCTGTGCACCACCCGCCAACCGGCGAGGCGGACCCTCCAGGAGAAGTCGACGTCGTCGCAGTAGAGGAAGAACAGGCCCGGGTCGAATCCGCCGGTGGCGGCGATGACCTCCCCGCGGGCAAGAAAGCAGGACCCTGACGCCCAGCTCGTGTCGCCGGTGTCAGGCGAATGTGCCTTCGGATGCTCGAGCGGGAGCTGCCGAGCTTCGACGACTCCGACGGTCGCGTCCGAGAGCGCGCCAACGAGCTCGACGACCATTCGCGGCGAGGCGTAGGTGTCAGGGTTCATCACGGCCACGAGTTCCTCGTTGAGATCCGAGAAGAGCCGATTGTGTCCTCCGCCCGAACCCAGGTTCTCCCCGTAGGCGAGGTAGGAGACGTCATCGAAAGCATCTCCGATGATTCCCGTCGCAATCGCGTCTGGGCCCGACAGCAGAGGCTCGGGAGAGCAATCACCGACTGCGAGCCTCGTCCGGCCGATCACACCTTCGGAGCGAGCCAACGAGCACGCCGTCGAGATCCCCATCAAGAACCTGGAGAATTCGGCGTGCCCAGACCGGTACAGCACGGTCTGCACGCAAAGCGAGGGAGGGTCGTCCGATCGGTTCTCGCCGGTGTTCGCCTGATGGTCGGGATGATCGGTGCTCATTTGGAGGGCTTCGCAGTCGCTTGGAGTCCTGTCGCAGATACTACGTGGTCGACGAAGTGGTCCGGGGACCCGTAGATTCCTTCGGCGTACGCATTGCCCTGCGCTCCGAGCGCGTCGCTCACGTCACGATCGAACATTGCGTCGACGCAGTACATCAAGTCCGAAGGGCCGTCGAACCACAGCCCGCCTCCGAGCTCGGCGTGCTCCCTGGCACGGCTCTCCGACGGCACGACGATCGGCGTCGAGTAGAGAAGTGATTCCAGGCTTCGCCGGGCGAAGAGGCGTCCGGGGCTGAGGTCGACCGTCGCGCGGGCCCAGGCGACCAGCCGGAGCATGTCGGTTCCCCGCTCCACCGTCTCGAAGCGCCGCTCGATCCCTTTGCGCGAGACGGTGAACGAATTGGGCGAAACGAGCGCGATCGTTTGTCGAGTGAATCGAGCACGGAGAAGGCGCATGAAGGCTGCGGATCTCTCGTTGGATTGCGCCTTCGTCGCGCTGATGACGAGGACGTAGTCGAGGTCTTCCAGAAACACGTTGGGCTCGCGAAGGACGCTGCGATTCGCCGACAACGGGAGCCCGACGTGGTGAGCCGCGAGGTCCTTGTGCACCTGTGTGAGCCCTCGCATCTCGGAGTCCGTGAAAACGATGGCGGAGGTTGCGCGACCGAAGAGAGGCGCAAATGCCGGGTGGCCCATCGCCTCGTGGCGCGTGAGGAGGGGCACGGCGACCAGCGGGACGTCCGGACACGCCTTGTCGATCGCCCTCACCGCCCCGGCCTGACGGTAGTCGGCCAAGACCACGACGTCTGGCCCGATCTCACGCAGCGCGGCTGTGGCGGGTTCCCAGCACGATGCGAGCTCGACGTTGACCATCTGCTCCAAGACGGCCACGGCGTTCTCGTCCGAAGTGGCCCAGCTGTCGGGACCCATCGCGCACGCGGCCGCCTCTATGAGGACGTCGCGGCGGGCCTCGAGAACCGTGTCGGGGGCTGAAGCCAAGTGGTGGACTTCGAATACTCCATCTTCACGTTCAGACGGGCTCGATCCCTCAGGTGTAACAACGTGTACGTCGGCGAAGCACGCGAGGGCGCCCGCGACCTGACGCAGTGCCCAACCCGTCTCGTCGCGCGCTCCCCATGAGCGAGCGAGCACCGCCACCGTTGCGTCTGGCGAACCCCGATCGGACACGGTTCAGTTCGCAGCCTCTCCTCGGTCGGCGAGGGAGTCGTATATCAATGCCGCCAGCCGAGCTTGATTCTCGGCTTCGCCCTCCTGCCGTTCGGTGATCACCCGAGCCAGGTCGTCGCAGCGCCTGGCCAAGGAGTCGTTAGTTCGGACCAGGTTCGCCATCAGCTCCTGTTCCGCGTGCAGGTACGGACCCATCGCGCGAAAGACGAGCCCCGTTAATCGCCGCGCTATCCGTTCTTTCAGGCCTCCTTGCGCCCTGCGCCCTGAGAAGGTGCCCGCGAGCATCCAGTGACGGTGGAGGTACTCGAGGGAGACCTCTTCGCACATCGGGCTCGATTTCCACAACAGCAGGTCGTCCGAGGGAAGCATCGGCTCCCAGCGAAGAGCCCGGTGCTCGCTTCGCAGTCGTTCGAGCAATTCCCTCGGATCAACGTGTCGCGTGCCGGGTTGCCCCATGCGGCCTCCTGAGATCGATATAGCTGGTCCGTGCCTTTTCCGCCGACGAAGTCTATTCGGCGGACCGTGTAATCCCTGATCGATCGGATCACGGTCGGTGCTACCTTTTGCTGTGCGCAGCGCGGACGATCGTGCATCGGCGCCCGCCCGTCCGGAGCCATCTGGCGACCCGTTGGGCACTGCACTTCGTTGGCCGGCGGACTGGGTCGTCGAATTGCTCGAAGGCGCCGAGCAGACCGAGAGGCCGCCTCTGCCCTGGGGCTACGACGCGTGGTTCGATCCCGGGTACACGAAGTGGCTGCGCGGCCTCGAAGAAAGCGAGGATGGCACCGACGCGCACCTTCCGACGAAGGGAATGCTCATCAGCGTCCTCGTCCCCGTGTACCGGCCCAAGCTCTGGTATTTCAGGGCTTGTGTCGACTCGATCAGAGCCCAGAGCTACGAGAGCTGGGAGCTGTGCCTGTGTGACGACGCTTCGGGTGACCCCGAGCTGAGTGAGTTGCTCAACGAGATGGCTGGGGAGGACCGGCGAATCAAGGTCGTTCATCGGCGAGAAAACGGGGGGATATCCCGCGCCACCAACGATGCACTTGCCGTGGCCATCGGTGAGTTCGTAGCTCTCTTGGACCACGACGACGTCATCCAACGTGACGCACTCGCAGAGATCGTTGCGGCCATCGACCGCGACACCGATGTCCTGTATACCGACGAGGACAAGATTCGCGGCGGAGAAAAGCCTCTCGAGACTCCGCGCCTCTCGAATCCTCACCTGAAACCCGACTGGGCACCGGAGTTGCTGCTCACCTACCCCTACCTTGGGCACTTTCTCGTGCTTCGGCGCGCTCTCCTGCAGGAGATCGGGGGATTTCGTCCCGATTTCGACGGCAGCCAGGACTACGACGTCATGTTGCGTGCCACCGAACACGCCAGGAGCGTGGTCCACCTCCCGAAGGTTCTCTACCACTGGCGCGCGGTCGAAGGATCGGCGTCGGACGACGCCACTGCGAAGCCGTGGGCACACGCTGCGAGCAGGCGCGTGCTCGAGGATGCCTTGCAGCGCCGCGGCGTGGATGCCGTGGTGGAGGACGGTTACGGTCCGGGCTGGTACGACGTCCGCAGGCCGATAAAGGGCTCCCCTTCGGTGACCGTCATCATCCCTTTCCGGGACGAGCCCGCCATGACCGCGCAATGTCTTCGCTCGCTCGCGGTCGCGCCCGGCTACGAGAATTTCGAGGTCGTGTTGGTCGACAATGGGAGCGCCGAGCCCGAGACCAGGGCCCTGAGGGATCGTTGGCAGCGACAGGGGATCCGGATCTTCGACTATCCGGAGCCCTTCAACTGGTCGGTGATGAACAACATTGCCGCATCGCGCTCCGACGCCGATCTGCTGCTCTTCATGAACAACGACATCGAAGCGAGAAAGCCCGGTTGGCTCCACGCGCTCGTCGAGCTCGCCCAGCGCGACGACGTAGGCGCGGTCGGGGCGCGCCTGTTGTACCCCGACGGCATCATTCAGCATGCGGGCGTCACCCTCGGACTGGGCGGTATCGCCGCTCACCTGTTCGCGGGGCTGCCCAGGGGGCTCGTGGGTTACATGTCGTGGGATCGTGTGGTACGACCCTGCAGCGCGGTAACCGGCGCGTGCCTGATGAGCAGGCGATCAGTCTTCGAGGAGCTCGGCGGGTTCGACGAGAACCTGCAGGTCGCCTTCAACGACGTCGACTACTGCCTTCGCCTGAAGGACGCGGGTTATCAGGTGCTGTACACGCCGCACGCCGAATTGATCCACCACGAATCGGCGAGCCGCGGGATATCGGGCTTCTACCACGACATTCGCCAGATGCTGCGGAAGTGGGACAGCGAGCGGTTCTTGAACGACCCGCTCTACAACCCCAACCTGAGCCTCCTGGGGACCTGGTGCGGGCTTCGAAGTCCCGGCGAGGTGGCCGCGTGGAGGCGCCAGATGGCGCTGCTCAAGGAAGAAAAGGAATGCTCCCGGCCGGTCGAATGAGCGCCCGTGGCCTGGATCAGCGTCCGGAGGCGGCCGCGTCGACGAGACGCTGAACATCCGCCAGCAGGGACTCAGCTGCTTCGAGGTGCACGACCGCCTCAGAGCGCGGTCCACGGGGGGCCGGCGGTACTTCGCGGGGAGTTGGAGCCCGGGGCGCAGGTCGGGCTGCGGGCGGGACCGAGGTCCGCGCAGGCCGCCCGGCAGCGAGCCACGCAGCGCGCCTGGCTGTACGCGGCGAGACCGGCCGGGCGACGGCCGGGGCCGTGGGCCGAGGCGGACGTAGCGGCGCCGGCGGCGGCGCGGGTGCAGGTGCAGCCGGGGCCGGGGCCGGGGCGGGTCGGAAAGCCTCCATGCGGCGGCTCGCTTTGCTCGTTGTCTCCGTCTGCGGAGCAAGAAGAGGCTTGGGTGAAGGAGGCGCGGATTGAGCCACCAGCCGCTCGGGGCGAGACGCGACGGTGCGTGCGGGTGGGGGACTCTCCACCCTCGCCGGACGCGCCCTCTCGACCGTCGGGCGGGCGGGAGAGCCGTTGGTCGCGGCTGCTACACGGGGGAGGACACGAGGCTCGGTCGGCGACAGAGGTGCGGGCTCGGGGGTCGCAGAGGTCCTCGGCTCGTACTTCGCAGCCGGCTCCAGGATCCTCGCCGGGGTTGCCCGGGTGGGCTCGTGCGAAGCTGGCGCGAGGCGAGCCGCAGCGCTACGGAGGGTCGCAGGAGCCTGGCGTGTGCCGTTCGAGACGGTCGCCCTCGCCGGGCGAGGTGTGGACGCCAGACCGCGAGGCGTTCCCGTGGTCGGGCTTGCCGCGGTGGCCAGCACGCGGGGTGCGACCTGAGGTCTGGCGAGCGCAAAGGCCGACGCGACCGCCACGATCAGAAGAGGGACCTCGATCGCGTACCCGGCGTGCCCCGAGAGGTTCTTGACGCCGAGAGAGACGATCGCGTCGTAGGTGAACATCAGTCCGGCGGCGGCGATCGGTCTGCTCAGTCCCGCCGCGCAGACGAGCGGGATGATCACGACGAAGGCGAGAGCCAGCACCCTCGACCAGTTGTCGGCGAGCAGCACCGATGCGAGCACGGGGACGAGGAACACGATCGTGTGACGGATGCGTCTGTCGGCTCGCCGCACGAACAGCATCGCCAGGATCCACAGAGCCCCGAAGGTGTCGACCATGCTCCAGAAGAAGCTGTACCCGGCCCCCCCTCCTGCCAGCTGCTGCTGTTCGTGGAACACGAATCGGAGGTTGGAGATCGAGAAGTAGTCGTAGGTACCGGGCACGGGACGGAAGACGAGCGGCGTGTAGTGAACCAGCACGTAGATGAGTACCGGCAAACCGAGAAGAGCCATCCAGCGCCTGCGCGGAGCAAATCGGTACTCGCTGTAGCCCACCACTGCCAGAGGCAGCAGGACGAAGAGCATCGTCTCTTTGTCCAGTACGCCGAGGACCATCGCGGCCCCGAGAAGAGCCCACTGCCGGCGAGCGAGAGCCAGAAATGCGAGCATCACCATCGCGAACAGGAACGCGTCCACGTCGACGACCCACTTCATCTCTATGAGCACCGCCGGAGACACTGCGAAGAGGGCAACTCCGAACATGGCGACTCGAGGTTCGTAGAACTCGAGGAGGTACGCGTACAGCATCGCGGCGGTTGCAGCGAGGCTGATCACGTTCACGGCGGCGAAGCCGTAGACGGCCGGCGCGTGGATCAGCCAGACGAGGATCGGGGTCAGGATGCGAAAGCCCCACGGTGCCACGGTGAAGTGGAAGGGGTGCTGCGCCATGCTGACGTAGTAGCGAGCGTCGTTGAAGTGGGCGAGGCTGGCGTTCCAGTAGACCGAGACGATCGCGCTGAAGAACGCGACCGAGGCCGCGAAGACCAGCCAAGGTGAGATCGCCCGCGGTCCGGTGGCGCGTCCCCGGACGTCGTCTCCCCTGGGGGGCAGGGACATCTCGTCTCGGGCCGTGGCCGCGCGCCGGCTGGCGGCAATCACCTGCGCGGGCATCTTCCGAGCGTCTTCGCTTTCTCCAGGGGGCCGGTGACCGGACGCGCTCCGGGGCGTCCAGCCTCGAACGACATCGCCCAGATTATCCCTGTCTGGCGGTGGGGCCTAGGAGCGTGCCTAGCATCCGGCCATGCCCTACGCCGATCGGGTCCTCATGGGGCCCGGCCCTTCCAACCCCTACCCCGAGGCGACGGCCGCCCTTTCGCGTCCGATGCTCGGACATCTGGACCCGGCGTTCCTGGAGGTGCTCGACGAGACCTGTTCGCGCTTGCGCAGCGTGTTCGTCACAGAGAACGCGCTCACGCTTCCGGTGTCGGGGACGGGCTCGGCGGGGATGGAGGCGGCGTTCGTGAACCTCGTCCGGCCCGGTGATCCGGTGGTAGTCGGAGTGAACGGGTTCTTCGGTGAGCGAATGTGCGAAGTGGCCGGTCGCGTGGGGGGCGATGTGGTGAGGGTGGAGGCACCCTGGGGGGAGCCGCTCGAACCCGGAGCCATCTTGTCCGCCCATCCCTCGCCGAAGGTCATCGCAATGGTCCACGCGGAGACGTCGACGGGGGTCCGAAACGACGTGGAGGCTGTCGGGAGATCGAAGGGGGATGCCCTCTTCGTCACCGACGTCGTCACCTCTCTAGGGGGGATCGAGGTGAAGGTCGACTCGTGGGGGATCGACCTTGCCTACGGCGGTACGCAGAAGTGCCTCGGTGCGCCGCCAGGGCTGTCGCCTCTCACCGTCTCCGATCGCGCCAGGCGGGTCCTCGTGGATCGCCCGAGCTCCTGGTACCTCGATCTGGGCCTCATATCTCGATACGTGGAGGGGGAAGGCGGTCGCACCTACCACCACACGGCTCCGGTGGCGATGGTCTTCTCGCTCCATGCCGCCCTCGGTGTGTTGCTCGCGGAAGGACTCGACGTGTCGTGGGCCCGTCATGCCGAATGCGGTCAGCTGCTTCAGGACGGCCTGGAGAAGATGGGGCTTCAGCTCGTGGCACCGAAGGCGAACCGGCTTCCCGAGCTCACGACGGTCTGGGTCCCGCAGGACCTCCCGGCCGGCATGACCGAGGCTTCGGTCCGCTCAGCGTTGCTCGAGCGTTATGACGTCGAGATCGGCGCAGGCGTTGGTCCGATGGCGGGGCGAGTGTGGAGGATCGGATGCATGGGTCACACGGCGCGTCTTCAGAATGTGACGCTCCTTCTCGGCGCACTCGGGGAGGTTCTCGAGCGATGATCCGCACTTCGCGGGTGAGCCCGCTCGAGCTTCGCGGATGGAGAGTGCTGTTGAGGACGCTCTCCGAGGACGACTACGACGCCTGGCACGAGGTGCGCAAGCGTTGCCGGGACTGGCTTCTACCGTGGGAACCGCGCCCGGCAGGAGCTCCCCACACACCCGAGGACCGCTCGAGCTTCGCGGCGCGCTGCGCAGCCCGAGAGCGCGAGCGTCAGTTGGGGAGCGGCTACGGGTTCGGGATATTCGTCGAGGGACGCATCGCGGGCGAGGTCACGCTTTCGTCGGTCCAGCGAGGACCCTTCCAGAACGCCTTCATCGGTTACTGGGTCGACCGGGCCCTCGCGGGGAACTCGCTCGCTCCGGAGTCGGTCGTGGTCGTCTTTCGCTTCGCGTTCGAGGAGTTGGGACTGCACCGGCTCGAGATCGCGATCGTCCCGCGCAACCGGCCGAGCAGACGTGTCGTCGAGAAGCTGGGCATCCGCGAGGAGGGAGTGGCCCTGCGGTACCTGGAGATCGACGGTAGCTGGGAGGACCACGTCCGCTACGCGATAACGGCCGAGGAGTGGGAAACGAGGCGCGAGGAGCTTCTCGTCGCCTGGCTCAAGCGCCGGCCATAGGACCCTCGCACAGGCGTCGGGGGTGCCGCAGCGTCAGAGAGGATCTCAGCTGTTTCGCGTGACGGCGGGGGAGTGGCGGAAGAACTGCTCGATGTCCTGGTCGTACGTGTAGGACGGCGGCGCCTTGCCGACGCTTCGGCGAAGGCGAAGCGCCCGTATGAAGCTCTCCACCGCACCGGCCGTCGTGTAGCGGCAGCTGAAGCCGGTCTTGGTGATCCGCGTTGTGTCCACGCCCCTGCCGAAGCGCAGGAGGCTCTCGAGCTCTTCGGGGAACTCGATCAGCCCGAGCCGGACCAGCGGCGCTGCGGCGGCGCGCGTGGAAACCGGTGACAGCGGGAGGCGGCGGGTCCCACAGATGGTGCACACCTCGCTCCACGGCAGCTTTCCCGCACCCGCCACGTTGTAGAGGCCGGGGATGCGGTTGCGGGTGACGTGCTCCAGGCACCGAACGACGTCGTCCTCCTCCACGAACTGCAGCAGCGGGTCGAAACCCGCCACCGAGGGGCACAGAGGTCTCGAAAGGTTCACGCTTATCGGGGTGACGATGTCGGTCCCGAGGACGTTCGCGAAGCGAAGCAGGGTGACCACGGTGGAGGGATTGTCCTCTGCAAAGTCGCGCACGAAGCCCTCGACTTCGATCAGCGAGCGCTCGACACGCGTGCGAGCAGGCGACGTGCGGCTCATCTCCTCGCGGAACCACATGGGGTCGGTCGAGGCCGACCCGTAGACCAATGTCGACGACTTGACCACGACCTGGCGCACAGGTGAACCGGCCTGACCGGCAGCCGCGAGGAGGTTCATCGTGCCGATGACGTTGATCTCGTGCAGGGCCCGCCCCGAGACCTTTGTCGAGTCCACGACGAGGAAGGTGTGGACGATCGTGTCCACCTGGGTGGCGCGCACGATGCGGGAGAGGATCGAGTAGGTCTGGTCGGCGCGCACGAACTCAGCTCGCTCGAGAGGGACCGTCGGCTCGCGCGTCCCCATCCCCAAGATCATCTCGACGTCGGGATCCGACTCGAGAGCCTGAGCCATGCGCCCGCCCCAGAACGTGTCGAGCCCGGTGACCAGGACCCTGCGTCCCACGGCTCAGCCGAACCAGACGCTGCGCCGCTCCCGCAGCATCTCGTAGAGGGTCTCTTGAAGATGCAGGCGGATGCTCTCGGCCTCCTCCATGACGCGGCTCTTCGAGTAGCGCTCCTGGCCGGGTGCGACGTCGAAGGTCACCGGGTCGAGCACGCGGAGCTTGAACTTCGCGGGGAAGTACAGGAGCACGCCGAGAGGTCCGAACAAGAGCATGTTGGCGGTCACCGGCACGTAGGGAACTCCGAGGGCACGTGCGATGAGCGGCAACCGGAACACGATCGGCATGGACTCCTCAGCCCCGACGACTGCGATCGGGATGACCGGTACGCCGGCGCGCATCGCGATCTCGACGAAGCCCCCCCGCCCGAACCGCCTCAGCCGGTAGCGGTCGGCGTAGGTTTTCGAAGGCCCTTTGGTCCCCTCGGGGAAGACCACGGCCAGTTGACCCTGGTCCCTGAGCAGCCGAAGTGCATTATCGGGGTGTGCCGGAAGGCCGCCCACCCTGGCCCATGCGGTCCCGAGCCACGGAGTCTGGCGGAAGAAGTAGTCGGCCATGCCGTAGACCGGGCGGCCCAGCTCCACTTCGATCCCGTGCATTATCGCCGGGGCGTCGGAGGGGATCGCGCCGGAGTGGTTCGCGACGAGCAGGGCTCCACCGGACTTTGGAATCTTCTCCAGTCCCTCCCATTCGGCGCGGAACCAATACTTGTAAAGCGGGGAGTAGATCTTCCGGGCGATCGACCTTGTGTGCTCCGATCGGCCCCATTCGTCTATGTCCGAGAGCCTGGAGCCCTCCGACACCCATTCCGCGGAGCGCGGCATAGGGACGAGGGCACCTTGATGCGTTTCCTGCGCGGTCTGCCGGCTGGCTGGCACGGGGTCATGGTACCTGCCTGGTCGACGCTCCCAACGGGGCGGCCAAGGTGGTCCCCGGGGGCCTTGGTGGGATCAGGGGCGCCCGGCGCCTACGAGCCCTCCGGTGAAAAGCGGGTCGAACGACACGACGGTCCCGGTGTGTGCCGCCTGGATGATCGTGTTCGACCCGTAAGGGCCCGACCCCACGTACATCACAACGTGGTCGATGGTGCTGTCCCCGTCGAGGTTGTAGTAGAAGAGCAGGTCCCCGGGCTGCACTTGGGAGAGCGGGACGTGGGTCGTCTCGTCGTACTGGAGCGCCGCTGAGTGCGCGAGGGACACCCCTGCCGCCTTCCAGGCGAGCATCGTCAATCCGGAGCAGTCGACTCCGCTGTGGCTCGCTCCGCCCCACTGGTAGGGGACGCCGAGGTACTGCTCGGCCGCGTGCAGTGCGGTCGAGCCCGCCCCGCTCGGCGCTTGGCTCGCCCCGTTGCCGACCGTGCCGGCCGCTCCGGTGCCTGCGGCGCTTGCCGCCTGATTGGCCGAGTCGGTTGCAGCGACCGCTGTCGCGCCGCTCCCCAGGCTCTGGGCAACTTGCGCGGCTTGCGCGGCTTGCGCTGCGGCCTGTGCTTTTTGTTGTTGGGTCGTCGCAGCCGCTGCGGCGGCGGCTTGCGCGGCGGCCTGCTGTGCCGCTTGCTGAGCCACGAGCTGCGCGAGGTTTCCCTTAACCGAAGACAACGTGGCGAGTGCTTGCGCGTTCGCCCCTTGGGCCGCCTGCTGGGACTGCTGGACTAGAGCAGCTTGCGCCACAGCCTGCTGTTCCTGGGTGGCCAGCGCCGACTGCGTGGCACCCAACTGGTGCTGCGCCGCCTCGAGAGCAGACACCGCTTTGTCGACATTGCCGATCGCTGTGTTGCTGTACTCGTCGTGAAGCACGGAGCCCTCCGACGTCGAAGAGAAGAGCGAGCTCACCTTTTCGGCCGGGGTGTCGTACATGTACGCGTTGAGCGCGTCCACGACCAGCCGGTGCCGGTCGGCGGCAAGCTCCTGGCGGTCGGCCGCCAGCGCCGCGTCGGTCTGGGCCAACTGCGCCCTCACCTGTGACAAGTGGACAGCGGCCTGGTCGAACTGCTCGGAGAGGGCCTCCACCTGCTGCTGCTGGGCCGCTATCTGTGACTCGAGCGAGGCGACCTGTGCCTGGGCAGAGCTGATGGCTGACGGGGCACCCGAGCTCTGCTGTGACGAGCTCGTGGTTCCGGCGGACGCCACCGCGGGCATTGCGAGAACGCCGAGCGCGGAGGCGGCGACGAGGGCGAATGCCCCGGGCCGGATGCGGGCCGGCATCGCCCTCCTGGGCCCACCGGCGCGGGCCGACAGTCGGGATCGATCGGCAACACCAGACCCATCTGCCACTTTAACAACATTAGTTGACACGGCTGATCCTGGGGACTTGGGGTTTTTCGGGCGCAGGGCGGGTTCCTTGACCCTCTCGTGCGAAGGCCTCTACCGTGCGTTCAAGCCTGTGACTGTGCTTTCGCGTGTATCGGCCAATTAGCGTCGCAGCTTGAGCCGGACACGAGGACAGCCGTACCGGGGCCAGGGTCTTCGAGCACGAGGGAGAGGCCGTGGAGGGCGTCGTTGGCGTGACGGGGGGCCTGGTGCGTGGCGCCGAGGAAGGCGCTCTGTGGGTATTTCGCGGGGTGCCTTACGCAGGCTCGACCGCCGCGTCTGGCCGCTGGCGCAGGGCGCCGGCGCCGGCTCCCTGGAGAGGGGTACGAGAGGCTTCGACCTGGGGTCCGATCGCCCCCCAGAGCCCGCCGGTGCCGGGCCTCAGCATCCCCGGTGATCCCGAGGACTCCGACGAGGACTGCCTGAGCCTCAACATATGGACCCCTGGTCTCGACGATCGTCGAAGGCCGGTTCTCGTGTGGATACACGGTGGGGGTTTCACGACGGGGTCGGGAGCCAGCATCGTCTACGACGGTCGCCGGCTTGCCGGCCGCGGCGACGCGGTCGTCGTGACGCTCAATTACCGACTTGGCGCGCTCGGGTTTCTCGCGCACCCCCAAATCCAGCCCGAGGACGAGCCCGGTTGCGGGAATTGGGGACTCCACGACCAGGTCGCTGCGCTCGGATGGGTCAACGAGCACATCGCGGATTTCGGCGGGGACCCCGGCAACGTCACCGTCTTCGGCGAGTCCGCAGGAGCAATGAGCATTGCCTCTCTCCTCGCGTCAGCGGTCTGCGGGCGGCTGTTCCACAAAGCGGTGCTCCAAAGCGGTCCCCCGGCGACGGGCAGCATCGACTGGGCTCGGCGCCGCGCAGAGCGGATATGGCAACTCGCGGCGACCGACGCTTCACGCTCGCCCGACCGGGACGCGCTCGTAGGCGTCGGCGCGCAGGAGCTCGTGCGCGCCACCCAACAGCTCGCGAGCGAGGTTCCGAGGGAGGGCGGTCTGCCTCTTCCCCTGCTTCCCGTCGTGGACGGGGATCTGATCAGCAGGCCGCCGTCCCAGGCCGTCGCCGACGGCAGCGCAGAGAGCGTGGCGCTTCTCATCGGCACGACCCGCGACGAGGCAGCTCTCTTCTTCTTCACCGATCCTTCTGCGACCGACATGGACATGAGCAGAGTCGTGAGAAGGGTGCAAAAGGCCGCACCTGGAGAAGCCGCAGAGGGGTTGGTCGACGCCTACCGCCGAGCACGAGAGGCTCGAGGAGAGCCGACGAGCCCGCGTGACCTGTTGACGGCGATCACCACCGATTACGTGTTCAGGCTTCCGTCGCTCGCGCTCGCCACCGCCTCACAGAAGCACCAGCGCTCCACCTTCACCTACATGTTCACGTGGGAGTCCCCGTTTCTCGATGGGATCTTCGGGTCGTCGCACGGACTGGAGATACCTTTCGTCTTCGGCACTGTGGAGCACGAGGTCGTCGGCATGTTCAGCGGTTCCGGACCTCGTGCGTCAGCGCTCTCGGAGAAGATGCAAGAGGCGTGGCTGGCGTTCGCACGCCGAGGCGATCCGTCCTGCGAAGCCGTGGGCGACTGGCCGTCGTACGATCCCCTGCGCCGCCCGACGATGCTGCTCGGTGGCGATCGAGTGACCGCTGAGGACGACCCGCGCGGGCTCGAGCGGCTTGCTTGGGACGAAGTGGGGATCGAGATCGACGCCGGACACCATCACGAGTTACGAGAAGGCTGAGACTCCGCTCCCGCGAGGCTGGTTGGTCTCGTGAGTTGCGGGGGGTGTAGCCCAACGGCAGAGGCAGGGCGCTTAAAACGCCCCAAGTGAGGGTTCGACTCCCTCCACCCCCACATGAGATGGCGATCGATCACAGCCAATGGGCTTCTCGCGGCCCTCGTCGCGGCCTCTGCATGCGGCGGATCCTCGGGGGGCTCGACACCGAGGCAGACCGGTCCTGCTTACGAGGTCACCACCGCGCAGTTGAGCGGGCTGGGGACTGTCCTCGTGAACGGAAGGGGCTTCACCTTGTACGTCTACCTTCCCGACGCGCAGTCCTCTCGGTCGCGTTGCACCGGGGTGTGCTCCGCCGGGTGGCCTCCCGTCGCGGTGCCCTCGGGAGTGTCTGCTGCGCCGACCGGGGGAGAGGCGCGAGCGAGCCTCCTCGGGACCACGACGCGCTCGGGCGGAGTCGTGCAGGTCACCTACAACGGATGGCCGCTCTACACGTGGACCGGCGACGCGCAGCCGGGGCAGGCGACGGGGCAGGGCATCTACAACTTGGGTGGCCTTTGGTACGTGATCTCCCCGGACGGCAACCCCGTTCACTGATCTACCGATCTGCGCACGCCGTGCGACACAGATCGCCTCGAGCTACCCGGAGGCCGTCCGGGCCTGCGCGGACCGGCCGCATTCTTCGTCCGGCGCGATCCTCTCCAAAGCCTCGGCCAGCAAAGCGAGCTGGCGTCGAGTGAGGCGATCGACGAAATGCCTGCGTACTTCGTCGACGTGGTCCGGCGCTGCATTTTCGAGGCGCTCACGCCCGGCAGGCGTGAGCCTGGCGAAGCTTCCCCGCCTGTCTGTGGTGCAGCGAGCGCGCTCGACCAGGCCGGCATCTACCAGACCGTCGAGGCGGCGAGTCAGTCCGCTCGGAGAGAGCAGCAACCTGTCGGCGAGCTCGCTCATGCGCAACATGCCGCCTTCGGACTCCGACAGCTGCACGAGGACTCCGTAGTCGGCCACCGACATCCGTTGGGTTCGTTGGAGGTCCGCGTCGAGCCGGGCCATGAGCCGCCAGTGCGCGCCGAGCAGAGCGCGCCAAGAGCGCGCCTCCAGCTCGTCGAGCCAGATGCCCTCTCGCATGTGCTCACGGTAGCGGCTGAGCTGCCTTTTCGCGTTATCCTGCGCGTCCTGTGCCTCCTCCGCCGACTTCGCTCGAGGACCTTCTGAACGACCTCGAGGAGGAGCACACCGAGCTCGATGCGATCGTGGGGGGACGCGACGGCCCCTCGTGGGACCTGTCGACACCGGCCGAAGGCTGGAGCGTCCGGGACCAGATCGGCCATCTCGCCTTCTTCGACGACGTAGCCACCATGGCTCTCACCGATCCCGATGCCTTCTCGGCGAAAGCCCAACAGGTTCTCTCGAGCGGGGATGACCCTATGCAGGAGCATCTGCGGCGCGGGCGCGCCATGGATCCCCCCGCCATCCTCGGTTGGTGGCGCTCTGCCCGTAAGTCGATGCTCGAAGCTGTCCGCCGAACTCCTCCGGAGGTTCGGGTGCCGTGGTTCGGGCCACCCATGGGGCTCAAGTCGTTCGTCTCGGCGCGCATCATGGAGACGTGGGCACACGGACAGGACGTCGCCGACGCCCTCGGGGTAGAGAGAGTCCCCACCGACCGTCTTCGTCACATCGCGCACCTTGGCGTGGTCGCGCGGCCCTTCTCCTACATGGTGCACGGGCGCGAAGTCCCTGCGGGAACCGTGCGGGTCGAGCTTCTCTCACCCTCGGGAGAGCTTTGGGTGTGGGACGGCGGGGAAGACGAGTCTTCGCGCCACGGTGCCGCAGTACGTGGACGCGCGCTCGACTTCTGTCTCGTGGTGACTCAGCGCCGGCATCGCCAAGACACCGATCTGGTGGCCGAGGGCTCCCTTGCGACGGAATGGCTCGAGATAGCCCAGGCATTCGCAGGCCCGCCCGGACCCGGGCGCTCGCCCGGGAACGCGCACAACTCCTGAGGTCAGGCCTCGGCGTTCGACGTCAGGCTGGAGGTGTCGGAGGCACCCGACTGGCTCTCGCCCCCCGTCTGATCGACCTCGTCCATTTCAGTGGCCGTAGCTGGACGGGCCCGCTGCTGGCGTCGCCACATGAACCCGAGGGTCACGACACCGGCGCCGAAGAGGCATAGCGAGGTCACCTCCACCGCCAGCGAACCCTGGGGAGAGCTCTGGCGCAGGAACACGAACTCCTCGAAGAAGCGCCCCAGACCCCAGAGCCCCGCGGTCGCAGCCAGCACGAAGCCCGTCGGCCGATCGCGGTAGCGGCGCTCGACGAGAAGGAGGATCCCGAAGATCACGAAGCTGTCGAGCGACTGGATGATCGGGACTGGGATCCGCTTCCCGACCTCGCCGGCGTAGTACATCCCGTACCAAGCGTTCGTCCTCGCCCCTCCGCCATCGATCATGAGCTGCGGTCCCAACAAGCGTCCTATTCCCCACGACGCCATCAGCACTGGCGAGACCATGTCGAGGGCTCGGACCACGCCGAGCTCGGGGCAACGCCGTCGCGTCAGAAGGACGCCGGTCGGTATCCCTCCGAGCAGTCCGCCGAACGACGAGAGGCCGCCGTGCCAAATGGCAAGGATCTGACCGGGGTTGGAGCTGTAGTACGAGATGTCCGACAGCACGTGAACTGCACGTGCCCCGACGATCGACGCTATGACGACCCAGATGAACACCCCGGTGAGCCAGCGCGTCTCGAAGCCGCTCTTGCGCAACCGGTGCTCGAAGTACCGGTATGCGAACCAGAACGTGATCGCGAGCCCGATGCCGTAGGTGTGAACGAGCAGCGGACCGATGTGGAAGGAGACGGGAATCGGCTTCAGAGAGACCAAGGCTAGTTCCTGGCTTGGCCTTTCCGTAGGCGCTGGCGCTGGCGCTCCGGCGGCACTCTGACGGCGCTCCCTCTAAGGTGCCGGGATGGGCTTGCTCGATCAGAAGGTGGCGGTGGTGACCGGAGGCGCTTCGGGCATTGGCCTGGCGAGCGCCACACTCATGGCCAAAGAGGGAGCCAAGGTCATCGTCGTCGATGTGGACGGTGAAGGCGCGCAGCGTGCGGCCGAAATGATCGAAGGCCTGTCGGTCCGCGCGGACGTGAGCAGCCCGTCGGAATGGGATCGCATCGTTGAGGCGGTGCGAACCTTCGGGGGACTGGACATCGCCTACCTCAACGCCGGCGTGACCACTGGTCAAGAGGATCTGACCGCCCTCGAGGAGGCGCAGTACCGGCGCATCATGGGCGTCAACGTCGACGGGGTGGTGTTGGGGGTGCGTGCGCTGCTTCCCGAGATCGAACCCAGAGGCGGCGGGGCGATCGTCATGACGTCTTCGTTGGCCGGCCTCATCGCCTTTCCGGCGGATCCGATGTACACGATGACCAAGCACGCGGTGGTGGGGCTCGCACGTTCGCTGGCGCCGCGTCTCGCAGACAAGGGAATCACTGTCAACGCCATCTGTCCGGGGCTCGTCGACACCCCCCTCATCAACGGCGAGGTCAGGGACGCCTTGGCCGGAACCGGGTTCCCGTTGATCGACCCTGGGTCGGTCGCCGAGGCGGTCCTCGGCGTCGTAGTCGGCAAGGAGACGGGTCAGGCCATCGTGGTGCAGGCGGGCAGAGAGCCGACGCCGTATCGCTTCAGGCACGCACCGGGGCCGCGCGCACTGGGGGCCGAGGGGAAGATCCCTCCCGGATGGCTCGCTGACACTGCGCGCCCCGACAGCTGAGGTCGGAGGACGACGTCACCGGCATTTGAGGTCGGAGGCGAGGCCTCAGGTCAGGGTCGACCCGCTCCGACCAGCCCGCCGTTCCATATCGGCGCGTAGCTGACGTTCTCTCCGGTCTCGGGGGCTTGGATCACCTCGCCCCCGCCCACGTACATCGCCACATGCTGGATGCTGCTCGTGCCGTCGTTCCAGAAGAGAAGGTCGCCGGGCTCGAGATCCGACAGCGAGATGTGCACTATTGCGTCGTACTGGTCCTGAGCGGTCCGAGGAATGCTTACCCCTGCTTTACCCCAGGCCCATTGCGTGAGGCCCGAGCAGTCGAAGCCGACGCCCGGGTCCTCTCCACCCCACACGTAAGGGACACCGAGCTGAGACTGTGCGGCTTGGACCGCTCCTGGTCCCCCGGGTGCAACCGGGGCGTTCGCGGCGGTCGCTGCGGCACTCGAGCCTCCCGACGCGCGTCCGGGCGAGCCGGAGCGGCTCGCCTGCGCGGCGGCCGCCTCGGCGGCCTGCCTGGCTTGGAACGCAGCTGCCTGAGCGGCAGCTTCGGCGGCCTGCTGCTGGGCTACGAGCACCGCGATCTGCCCCTTCACCTGGGTGAGGGTCTGCTGCTCCTGCTGCTGGGCGCCCTGCGCGGCCGTTCGCGCCGAGGCCGCTTGGCTGGCGGCCGTCTGCGCTTGCGACTCGGTGCTCTGGAGCTGTGCTTGCTGCGCGTTCAGGCTGTTCTCGGCGACGTTGAGGCTGTCGATCGCCGTCGACAGGTTGCCCGCGGCCACGGTGCGGTACTCGTTCGCGAGCGATGAGTTTGCACTCGGTCCGGAGAACAGGTTCTCGAGACCGACCTCCGTGCCACTCATGTAGGCAGACAGAGCCTCGCGGCGGAGGTTCGCGCGTGAGGTCGCCACTTTCTGCTTGGTCACAGCGATCTGGCCCTGGATCTGGCTCACCTGGGTGGCTAGGGACTGCACCTGCTGCTCGGCGGCGTCGTATTGCTGCGAGAGCACTTCGAGGTGCTGTCCCTCGGCCTGGATCTGAGCAGCCAGCTGGCTTGCTTGCGCCTGTGCGCTCGCAAGTGGGTCAGCCGATGCCGGCAGCGCGCCCGAGAGCATCGGGAGGCCCAGGGGGGAGAGAACGCCGAAGACCACCGTGATGGCCAGGGTGGCACCGATCGAGGCGAGCCCGAGTCCTCTCGGGTGGTTCAGCGAAGGCTCCCTGAGCCCCCGCCTCGATCGCGCCGGCAGATCGCGTTCGGCGCGACTCACAATGGGTGAACTTCTTAGCGCGATCAGTTGCCCGTTTCAAGGATTTGGACTCGAAGGGCTTCGTGCAGGCACGCGCGAAGAGCACCCCGCTCGATATAGCGTCGGCGAAGTGCACCCCATCGAGCGGCTCCGCTACGTGGCGCGGGCCGGTTGGGCCGGTCCTTCGGTGCTCGCAGCCGAAGCGGCTTGGGCGTTCGCGGACCTCGCAGAACGCGAGGCACCCGCGCTCGTCCCGGCCTGCAGGCGGCTGCTCGACCGGCAGCCCGGGTGCGGTCCTCTGTGGTGGGTGGCCGCACGCGTCCTGAGCGCAGGGGATCCAGTCTCGGAAGCCGTGCGCTGCGCTCAGGATCTCGAGGACGACCCGACCCCCTCGCTCGTTCTCCAGGTGATCCCAGCCGGGGCACGAGCTGTTCGCCATGGCGGCGTCGGCGAGGTCGCGAGCGCCGACCTCGCGATCGTCGAGGTCGAAGCGCTGGGCGCCGGCGGTATGGTCACCGAGGCGTCTACTGCCGGCCTGGTCGAGGCGGCACGCGCAGCCGAGGTCCCGATCTGGCTCGAAGGCGGCGTCGGTCGAGCCCTGCCGCAACGACTCTGGGAGGCGATGGCCTCCCGGATGCGCTCCCCGCTCGCCGCCCACCCTCCTCGGACGCTTCCGGGCGCGCACGCTCGCACCGCCCGAATGGTGCCCTCGAAGGGCCACGGTTTGTTGCTCGATCACGCAGGAGTGGAGAAGGTCGTCGGTCCCGGCGGTCTTCAGTCGCTGGCGTCCGCCTTGGCATCCATCGACTGCCCCGAGCCGCCCGAGCTGCTCGAGTTCTTCTGATCGGCCCACGGATAGCCTTCCGCCCGTGGGGGAGATGATCGCGTTTCCGAGCAACGGGTCGGTGGGGCAGGGATATCTGGTGAGTCCTCCAGGAGGTGGGCCCGGAGTCGTGGCGATCCAGGAATCGTGGGGTCTCGTTCCTCGCATCAAGGACGTGTGCGACCGCTTCGCCGCCGAGGGGTTCACCGCCCTCGCACCCGACCTCTACCGGGGCAAGCAGGTCTCAGAGCCCGACGAGGACCACGCCTTCTTCAAGGACACGCGGCCCGAGGTCTACGACGCAGCAGCCTCGGCGTTGGCTTGGCAGCGGACGTTGGACTTCATGCGCTCCGACCTCTCCTAACTACAATCCGACCATGTCCGAACGCAGCCGCAACCTGCCACGCCGCTCGTGCTTCTCCACACCCGGTTCCAACGAGCGTTTCCTCGAGAAGGCGCCCAGCGTCACCGCCGACATGTCCTTCCTCGATCTGGAGGACTCGGTCGCTCCCCTCGAGAAGGAAGGCGCACGGGCCAAGGTCGTCGACGCAATTCGAAAGCAGACCTGGGACGACCGGGTGCTGTGCGTGCGGGTGAACGCCTGGGACACGAAGTGGACCTACGGGGACGTCATCGAGGTCGTCGGCAACGCCGGCGAACGCCTCGACGAGGTGATGTTGCCAAAGGTGCAGTCGGCAGCCGAGGTGGTCGCACTCGACCTGCTCCTCAGCCAGGTCGAGAAGAACAGTGGTCTTCCCCCGGGCCACATCGGTATCGAGGCCCAGATAGAGACCACACGCGGGCTCATCGCCGTCGACGAGATCTGTGCGGCCTCGCCGCGGCTCGAGACGATCATCTTTGGGCCCGCCGATTTCGCAGCATCCATGGAGATGCCGGTTCTCACCGGGGGTGTGCAGATCCCCGAGTACCCCGGGGATCACTTCAATTACGTGTTCAGTCGAATCCTCATGGCGGGCAGGGCGAACGGCCTTCAGGTGATCGACGGGCCCTATCTCAAGGTGAAGGACATGGATGGGCTTCGCGACTTCGCGAGCCGAACTCGCATACTCGGGTACGACGGCAAGTGGGCTCTCACCCCTGACCAGGTGACGGTGTTGAACGAGGTCTACTCACCGACCCAGGAGCAGTTCGACCACGCGTTCGACATCCTCGACGCATACGAGAAGGCGACCGAGTCGGACCGAAAGGGTGCGGTCATGTTCGGGGACGAGATGATCGACGAGGCGAGCCGCAAGATGGCCACGAAGTTCGTGACACGCGGCGAGCGCGCCGGGCTGCGCCGCTCGAAGGGCTGACGCCTCCCTCGCTTCTTTGCGAAGACCGATGAATATCGGGTCCGATCAGGCGTCAAACGACGACAAATCGATCGCCGGCCGTCGTAGCCCCGGCAGCCGGTCTCGCAGGAGGAGACGTCCATGGGCAAGATCGTCGTGACCGAGTTCCTGTCCCTCGACGGAGTAATGGAGGAGCCCAGGTGGACCTTCGAGTTCGACCGAGGTGAGGAGGGGAACCGGTTCAAATGGGAGGAGCTGTTCGACGCCGACTCGCTCCTTCTCGGACGCGTGACCTATGAAGGATTCGCCGCGGCCTGGCCGAACATGGACGGCGACGACTTCGGCAAGCGGATGAACGGCATTCCCAAGTTCGTGGTCTCGTCCACGTTGAGCGACCACGACGCGACCTGGGGCGAGACGACGGTGATCCGCGGAGACGTGGTCGCCGAGATCCAAGCGCTCAAGACCCAAAGCGGCGGCTGCATGCTCGTCGAAGGAAGCGCCCAGCTGGTCCGCACTTTGGCGCGGCACGGCCTGGTCGACGAGTACAGGCTCATGGTGTTCCCGGTCGTGCTCGGCGGAGGCAAGCGTCTGTTTCCAGACGAGATGCCCGAAGCAGCGAAACTGAGCCTCACGAGCGCCACAAGCGTCGGCTCCGGCGTGTTGCTGCTCACCTACAGCGCGTCGGCGCAGGCTTCGGCAGAGACGGCATAGCCGGAGGTCGAGTTGGAGGCGCTCTGAGCGCGAAGGCTCTCTAGGCAGAAGCTCGTTCGAGAAGGCGACGAGCCACGACCTTGAGGGCGAGGGTCTCGTCGGCACCTTCGAAGATCGAGAGCACCCGGGCGTCGACGAAGTACCGGCTGACCGCGAATTCCTCGGCGTATCCCATGCCGCCGTGGATCTGCATCGCCTCGCGTGTGACCCACTCGGCGGCCCTGCACACGTAGGCCTTCAGCATCGATGCCTCGAGAGTCCCCTTGCCCTTCGCCATCAGCCTCGCCACTTGGTAGGAGGACTGTCGCGTGGCCTGGATCAGAACGGCCATCCGAGCGAGCTTCGCTGCGGTGAGCTGGTACTCCACGATCGGTCTTGCGAAGACCACACGGTTTCGCGCGTAGTCGAGCGCGGCCTCGTACGCGGCTTGCATGACCCCGAGTGCGCGGGCCGCCGTTTGCAGCCGCCCGTTCTCGAAGCCGGCCATCTGGAGGTAGAAGCCGCGCCCGAGACCTTCTTCCTCGCCGATGAGGTTCTCGGCGGGGACGAACCAGTTCTCGAAAGCGATCTCGTACGAGTGCATTCCGCGGTAACCGATCGTGTCGATCGGCCTGCCCTCCATCCGGCCGGGAGGATCGTGGCGCGACTTCTCGCCCGGCTCCTGAGTGATCACGAAGCCGCGTCCCTCGCCTCTGTCCTTCTCCACGATGAACAGCGACAGCCCCCGGTGCGCCTTGGACCGGTCGGGGTCGGTGCGGGCGAGCAGCATCAGGACGTCGGCGCGTGCCGCGAAGGTGCACCAGGTCTTCACGCCGTTGATCAACCAGCCGCCATCCGTCGCTGAAGCCGACGTGACGACCGCCGCCACGTCCGAGCCGAAGTCGGGCTCGGTGACTGCGACGGCGTTCATGACCTCGCCGGAGGCGAGCTTCGGGAGCCACTTCTGCTTCTGAGCGTCGGTGCCACCCGCGACGAGGGCTCGCGAGAGGATCTCGGGTCTGGTGATGAGAGAGCCTCCGGCGCCGAGCGAGCCCCACGAGAGCTCCTCGGTGGCGACCACCATGCCCATGTAGTCGCTCTCGCCGCCCGTGGCGAAACCTCCGTACTCCTCGGGTATCGAGAGCCCCAGAGCGCCCATCTCTGCGAGCCCCGAGATCACTTCTTCGGGAATGTCGTCGTTCGCCCGGTGAATGTGCTCGGCGCGCGGCCGAAGCTGCTCCTCGGCGAAACGGTGGAACGTCTCGCTCACCAGGGCGAAGTCCGGGTCGAGGTGCCTGTCCCCCTCGAACCCGCACAGGGAGGCGAGGAACGCCGGCTCACGGAACCTCTCGACGAACTGCGCAACGGGCGAGAGCCAGCCCGGCTTCGCACCCCAAGACGACTCGCGGCCTAGAAGCCTCGCCGAGAGGTCGCACAGCACGTCGGCGACGAACGCGCACGCGATACGAGCCTCGGTCTCACCGTGCTGGGCGTACTCGAGAGCAGCCTCCGCGGTTCGCACACCTGCTGCGGCATGGGCGAGGTCGTACGCAACCACCTGCTCACCGTCGACGTCGCCACGCGAAGCGAGCGCTCTCGCGGCGCCGTTCACCGTCGATCGTGCGAGCTCGACCGCCTTCTCGGCCTCCTCGAGGTCGGGCATGAAGTCGGGCATGGCTGAAGAGGCTAGAGGTTGGCGGCGCGGCCGATCACCGTGACGAGGGGTGGCAGGACCACCGCGTCGTCTCCCGGATCGACTCCCGTCAGGGTGCGCAGGTAGTCGGCGACGGGCCCGGGACCTGCGCCTGCCGGTGCCTCCGCCCACGCGTCTGTGATCTCGAGGTCTCCGCCGCGTACGAGTGCGGGCAGCAGCGCCCCGACGTCCGGATGACGCGCGTCGGGCATCGACATGGACTTTCCGTCCACGCGCCCCGCCGAGGTGATCGGCTCTTGTGCCACGACCCAACCTCCCGCTTTGACGGCGCGTCTCATGCGTCCGATGACGATCGAAGGGTCGACCACGTGCATGAGCAGGAAGCGGCAGAACGCGAGGTCCACAGGCTCCGGCAGGAGAAGGTCCTCTCCGGCTTGTGTGATCGCCACCACCTGGCTGTGCGCAGACGCGGCCGCCGCGGTCTCGTCACGCGCACGGGGGTCGCTGTCGACGGCGTAGACGCGCCCCGAGTCCCCGACTATCTCGGCGAGTGCCACCGAGACGTCACCGCCACCCGCGCCGACGTCGACGCAACGCCATCCCGGCCCGATGCCCAGGCGCTCGAGCGCAGTGGCGAGCGGGCGCCGGTAGACGTCGTCGCGCAGGGCTTTGAGCATGGCCAGACGCTACCCGGGCCTCGGCGGCTATAGCCTCGCCCCGATGAAGGTGACGATGCTGCTGTGCGACGCCGCCCAGGTGGCCGATGGAAAGCTCTTCGTTCTCGGTGGGGGATGGTCGCTCACCGGTCCGGACCCGACGCCGTCGGCGATCGCCATGAAGATCGACGTGGGTTGGCACGAGGCCGAGCAAGCACACCACTGGGAGCTCTTCCTGGAGGACGCAGACGGACGGCCGGTCATGGTCGAGACCCCCGACGGCACCCATCCGGTCGAGGTGCGTGGCGAGTTCAACGTGGCCCGGCCCGGCACCGTGCCCGAGGGAACGCCCATCGACGTCGCGCTTGCGGTGAACCTCGGCCCCTTGCCCCTGGTGCCGGGAAACCGGTTCACCTGGCGCCTCACCATCGACGGCAACGCCGAGGAGTCCTGGGCTCTCGGCTTCACCACGCGTCCGCGTGCTCCTTCACCTGAGTGAGACTCCTGCGCGCGCCTAGCCGCCGACCCGAGGGGCCTGCCCTCTCGGCCTCTAACTTAACTATAACTAGAGTCCAGTGCGATGACCGTCTACGAACGCCCTTTCGGCCGTCACTTCGAGGACTTCGAGGTCGGTGACGTCTATCGCCACTGGCCGGGCAAGACCGTAACGGAGTACGACGACCATCTCTTCTGCATGATCACGATGAACCACCACCCCCTTCACACCAACGAGTGGTTCGCCGAGCACTCCACCGTTCAGGGGCGCAATGTGGTCGTCGGCAACCTCGTCTATTCGTTGGTGCTGGGGATGAGCGTCCCCGACGTGAGCGGGTCGTGCATAGCCAACCTGGAGGTGGAATCGCTCGTCCATCGCCACCCCACCTTCCACGGCGACACCATCTACGCTGAGACCCGGGTGCTCGAGAAGGCCGAGTCGAAGTCCAAGGCCGACCGCGGCATCGTCACCGTCGAGTCCAAGGGTCTCAACCAGCGCGGCGAGGAGGTCTGCTACTTCCGCCGGAAGGTCATGGTGTGGAAGCGCGACTTCGCTCCGGCCCGCGAGCGCCCTTACTCCGACGACATCTGGTCCTGAGGGAGTCGAGTCCCTCACCTCGCTGGTAGACCACCGTCGAGGCCGCCGATCCGGGGTTCAGCTCGCTAGGAAGGCTGTGACCTTCTCGTTCACGAGATCGGGCTGTTCGAGATGCAGGAAGTGCCCGGCTGATTCGACCGTGACCTGCTCGGAGCCCTCTGAGAGAAACGCGAGGACGTCTCCGATCACCTCTATCCCCATGGCCCCGTCGTCGGTGCCGTGGAGGTACAGGGTTGGCTGAGGAGGAGGTGACGACGAGGCGGCTTGCGCCTCGGCGTAGCGGGGGTCGTGCACGGAGGGGTCCAACATCGCGCGGTAGTACCCGATCGCCGCGGCCAGGTTGGCGGGATCGGAGATCGACTCCTTCACCTTCTCCAAGTCCCAGGCGCCGTCGTAGCCCGGTGACCAGTCCGCCCAGAGCTTGTCGATGAACGCGAAGTCGTCGAGCATGACGGCCATCTCGGCAAGAGGGGTCTGGAAGACGAAGACGTAGAAGCTCCTCTTCAGCTGCGCGTAGTCGAGGAAGCCTGCAGCCGCGGCTGCGACTGGCGGCACCGCCATGGTCACGACCTTGCGCCACCTCTCGGGCTGGTACGGCGCGGCGCAGTAGGCGGTGAGGGCGCCCCAGTCGTGACCGATGAGCACCGCCTCCCCGTCGCCGCCGAGCACCTCGTGCAAGGCGCAGGCGTCGGCCGCGATCGCACCGGTCTGGTAGGCGCCGTCAGCGGGGACCTCGGTCGGCCTGTACCCGCGCAGCCAGGGTGCGACCGCCCTGTAGCCGGCTTCTGCCAAGGCGGGCAGGAGGTGGCGCCAGGTGTGAGCAGTGTCGGGGAAGCCATGGAGGCAAAGGGCCAGCGGGCCGTCGGGGGGCCCTTGCGAGATGTATGTGAACCGCACGCCATTGGCCTCTACAGTGCCCAGGTCCATCCTGGGGCAGAGTAGTGGTAGCAGGGAGGGGGAAGTCCACTGCGAGTCACCTTCTACGGGGTCCGGGGGTCTTGTCCTTGTTCGGGCGAGAGCTACCTTCGCTACGGCGGCAACACCGCGTGTGCAGCGGTCGAGGTCGGCGACGAGCCGCCCGTGGTCGTCGACCTCGGAACCGGTTTGCGTAACCTCGGGCTGGAGCTCGAGGCGCGCGCAGCGCCCGGCACACCCATCGAGATGACCGCGCTGCTGACCCATCTTCACTGGGATCACATCATCGGCCTCCCGTTCTGCACGCCGCTTTTGAAGCCGGGCGGCAAGATGGAGGTCTACGGGCCACCTCAGGAAGGGGGCTCGCTGCACGAGGTCATCGACAGGGTGGTCAAGCCGCCCTTCTTCCCCGTGAGGGTGCAGGACCTACACGGTTCGATCGACTTCCGCGAGGTGGCGGACGACGACTTCGGGATCGGTTCGGTCAAGGTCAAGGTGCGCGAGGTGCCCCATGTGGGCACCACGCTCGGGTTCCGGATCGAGGCGAACGGCTCGTCGGTCGCGTTCGTGTGCGACCACCAGGCGCCAGACGGCTTCGATTCGGTTCCGGCAAACGTCCTCGAGCTCTGCGACGGCGCGGACCTCGTGGTGCACGACGCCCAGTACACCGACTCCGAGTACCAGGCGAAGGCGACCTGGGGACATTCGACCATCTCCTACGCGGTGCACGTGGCGGCCCAGTCAGGTGCGCGTGCGCTGGCTCTGTTCCACCACGACCCCACGCACTCCGACGACGACCTCGACCGCATCCTGGAGTCGGCGCGGTCGCTCCCGGAGGCCTCCCGCCTGGACGAGGTGCTGGCCGCAGCGGAAGGAATGGTCGTAGACATCGGGCGTCTGTGATGGCGAGCAACTTCGACGAGGCCCGCTTTCGCGAGGTCCTGGGCCACTTCGCGACCGGAGTCGCGGTGGTGACGGCGATGGAGGACGGGAACCCGGTGGGCTTCACCTGCCAGGCGTTCACGTCGCTCTCTCTCGACCCGCCGATGGTGGCGCTCGCTCCGGGTAAGAACTCGACCAGCTGGCCGCGCATCGTTCGGGTCGGCAGGTTCTGCGTGAACGTCCTGGCCGACGACCAGGAGGCGCTCTCTAGGGACTTCGCGAAGTCGGGCGGTGACAAGTTCACCGGAGTCGGTTGGCGGCCGGCAGGGAACGGCGCCCCGTTGCTCGACGGGGTGCTCGCATGGATCGAGTGCGTGTTCGTCGAGGCGCACG